>JAJFMS010000246.1 GCA_020696885.1 Armatimonadota bacterium
TACCCCTTCGCCCCACCGGGTTGCGAGTCCCGCGTTAGCGGTCGCTGGCCTCGGTCAACTGCACCTTGATGGTGCGGCTCTCCTCGCCGCGGCGGATGGAGACGGCGACCACGTCGCCCGCCTTATGGTTGCGGAGCACGCGGCGCAGGTCGCCGGCGCCGCGCACCTTCTCGCCGTCCAGCGCCACCACCACGTCGCCTACCTTCAGCCCCGCCTTCTCTGACGGTGAATCGGCGGAGACCTCGGCGACCACGGCCCCTTCTTCCACGGACAGCTTCAGCTTGGCGGCCACTTCCGGCGTTACGCTGTTCGGGATGATCCCGAGGACGGCCCGATGGATACCGCCCTTATCCAGCACCTGCTGCGCCACTTCCTTGGCCACGTTGATCGGCACCGCGAAGCCCAGCCCACTGGCGCGGCCGATGATCCAGGTGTTAATACCGATGACGCGCCCCTGGGAGTCGAGGAGCGGGCCGCCCGAGTTGCCCGGGTTGATCGCCGCGTCCGTCTGCACGAAGCCGACAAAGTCATCGGCGCTGCGCTGGCGGTTCGTGGCGGAGACGACGCCGGTGGTCACCGTGCCTTTCAGCCCCAGCGGGTTACCGATGGCGATGGCGGTCTGGCCCACCTCGAGTCGATCCGAGTCGGCGATCGGCGCTTCGGGAAGGTCGTTCGCCGCCACCTTGACCACAGCGATGTCTACCGTGGGATCGACCCCAACGACCTCGCCCTTGAACTTGCGGCCGTCCGCGAGTTGTACGTCCACCTGCTTCAGATTGCCCACCACGTGCGCGTTGGTGAGGATGACGCCTTCGCGGCGGATCACCACGCCGGTGCCGGACCCACCCTCGCGGCTGATGCTGACGACCGCCGGACGGACCTGCTTGGAAACGGAAATCACCGTCTGCTCTTCCATACTGCGCGCAATGGCGGCCGCCTGGGCCCAGACGCTGGAGCCGGTGCCCACCAGCCCCTGACCTACTCCGAGACCTACGCCTGCCGCCAGAGACGCGGCCACAACAACAGATGCGTTTTTCATTGAGTCCCTATCTCCACCGGAACGGCCGGTGATGGTTGTAGAGTCGCTCGCCGAGCGGCGTCGGGTCGAGGGCTAAATTCCCCCTCCGGCTGCGGACCGCGAATGGTGGATTGTATGCACCGGCACGAGCGACTGTCGTGTCATTTAGTACAAATGACACCTGGATCGTGCGACAGGTTCCCGTTTTGCCTGACGAAAGTGAGCCCATACGTTTCAAAGGCCCTCTCCATCGGTCGGGTAGGCGCTAGTCGTTGCACGCCGAACAGAGTCGGGGGAACTACCAAAGCTAGAGGCTCTGCGTTCCTTTTCTGCGACGCCCCGCTGAGTGGCCTGGCCGGACGCAAGTCTCGGGTTGGTCTCTACCGCGCCGGAGTCGTAGCCTCGCTGCCCGCTCGATCAGGAGACCGCAATGCCACGCTCTGGTTCCGCCCGGGGAAACGCCGTCCCCGCCTACCGTCACCTCTGGGTGAGCGCACCGTGGCTGGCCTTGTGGGCCGGTCTGCTCCTGCTCACCGGGCTGGGCGTCTCGCGCGCGGCCATGGCCAGCATCGAGCGCGTGAGCGTGGACAGCAACGAACAGCCCGCGACGGAGAGCAGCTATCTCCTGGAGATCTCCGACGACGGGCGGTTCGTGGCCTTCGACTCGTTCGCTAGCAACCTGGTGGCCGGGGACGACAACGGAAATCGCGACGTGTTCGTGCGAGACCGCCAGTTGGGCGTGACCGAGCGGATCAGCCTCTTTGAGGACGGGACGGACGGCCCGAGCGGGAGCTACGACCCCGCCGTCAGCGGAGACGGCCGCACCATTGCGTTCAGCTCCACGGATGCCTTCGCGCCCGACTCGAACCTCGGTCACGACATCTACGCGTGGGACCGGGAGACCGCGAAGATCGAGCGGATCAGTCGGACTAGCGAGGGGGTGGCGGGGAACGGCTTCAGCTTCTCCCCCGCCGTCAGTCGCGATGGCCGGCTGATCGCGTTCGGTTCCGGCTCGAACAACCTCGTCCCCGAGGACACGAACGGCAGCTTCGACTTCTTCGTTCACGACCGGCTGACGCACACCACGGAGCGCGTCAGCGTGAGCTCTGCGGGCAAGGAAGGCAATGCCAGCGGGAACGGTGGCAGCGCGGATTGTGCGATCTCCGGTAACGGGCGCTACGTGGCGTTCCAGGGGTACTCCAGCAATCTGGTCCCAGGGGACACCAACGGCAGCGCCGACATCTTCGTGCGGGACCTCCAGACGGACACCACCGAGCGCGTCAGCCTCACCGACTCCGGAGACCAGGGGAGTTGGGACAGCTCCACTCCGGCACTCTCCGGGGACGGACGATTGGTAGCGTTCGAATCGATCGCCAGAAACCTCGTTCCCGACGATAACAACTTCGTTCCGGACGTCTTCGTCCGCGATCGCCAGACCGGCCACACCCGGCGCATCAGCGTGAGCAGCAGCGGCAGCGAGGCCACGGGCGGATCCAGCAATCCCACCTTCTCCGATGACGGGCGCAAGGTAGCGTTCACCTCCTATGCGGATAACCTGGTCACCGGCGACAACAACGGCACCGCGGACATCTTCGTCCACGACCTCGAAACCGGGACCACGCAGCGCGTCAGCGTCAGTGAGGCGGGCGTGCAGGGCAATGGATTTAGCGGCGCGGACGGCCCGGCCTCGCTCACCGCGGATGGTGGCCTGGTCGCGTTCCAGTCTTACGCCGACAACCTGGTCCCCGATGACAACAACGATCGTCCGGATGTGTTCGTGGCTACCTATGTTGCCGGCACCGGTAACCGGGCGCCGGCGTCGAATGCCGGGCCCGACCAGGGCGTCGGTATCCCCCACGACGGCAACCCGGCTACCAGCACCGCGTCCGTGACGCTAGACGGACGGGCTTCGTCCGACCCGGATGACGACACGCTCAGCTTCCAGTGGCGAAACGCGCAGAACGTCGTCCTCGGCACCACCGCTCTCCTTCCGGTCAACCTTCCGGCCGGCATTCACGTGCTCACGCTCCGCGTCAGTGATCCCGCCGGCCTTTTCTCAGAGGACCAGCTTACGGTGACGGTGGAGACGGAACCGAACCAAGCGCCCAGTGCCGACGCCGGCGCTGACAAGACCGGTTCCACTTCCGAGGCGACGGCCCAGGTGCAGCTCGACGGAGGGTCCAGTGCCGACCCGGACGGCGACACCTTGACCTATGCCTGGAGCGAGGGGACCACCCCGAGGGCCACCGGCGCCAGTCCCACCGTGGCCCTGGCGCCTGGCCTCCATGTGCTGACGTTGACCGTTACCGACCCGTACGGCGCTACGGACGCGGACCAGGTGCAGGTGACCGTGCAGGGCCAGGAGCCGCCCGGAGACTTCCCGCTGGACATCCATGCCATGTCCAGCACGGTGATCCAGCTCACGTGGAAGGACCCCAGCAAGAAAGAGAAGCAATTCGAAGTGCAGCGCTCGGAAGACGGCGGCGTCACGTGGACGAAGCAGGCCACCGTGAAGGCCTCAGCCGGGATCGGGCGCTCGGTGACGTGGAGCGACAAGCGCGTAGTGGCGGCGGTGCGCACTCCCGGCCTGCGAGCGGCGGCCGTGGAGCCCCGCGCGTACGGCTATCGCGTGCGCGCCATCATCCCTCGCGTGGAGGCGCTGGTATCCCGCTGGCGGTTCTGCTTCGTCCTCGCTCCGCCCACCGACTTGCAGGTAGAAGACTGGAGCCGGATTGCGGCCGGCAGCGACGTGCCGCTGCTCTGGCAGAACCGCAGCTTTGGAGACGAAGGCGTGGAGATGGAGATCGGCACGCCGATGCCCACGGGCTCGAGGCTGACGACCTACTTCCATCGAGTGCCGGGCCTCAGCCTGGTGCGGGCGAACACCCCGGCGCTGACCGCCAATACGTACCACGAGATCCGGATCCGCCTCTACAGCGTGGCGTGCGGCGAGTCGTCCTGGTCCGAGCCGATCAAGTTCTTCACGCCTCCCAATGTGGCCGCCCGCGGCCTGGCGTCGATCGACATCACCACGCTCGTCTATTCAGGCCGGCGGAACGAGGTCGTGGAACCGAACGACCCGATGCCTACGATCACGAATTCCGGTTCCTCGATCCTTCAGATCTGGACCAATCTTCCACAGCCCAATACGCCGTTCCTGGGGAGCATAACCGGGTACTACCTGAATCGAGGCCGGAGACACGATCAGCCCTCCATCACCATTCAACCCGGTACGTCGTATCAATTAGACTGGTCCTCGGTCCCTGACTTCAGGATCCGGTCGTCCGCTTCTCCGGGTCCTGTACCGGGCGTCTGGGCGCTGTACACCAGCGATCCGAGCAACCCGGTGATCCTCATCAACCTCCAGGGAACGGTGGTCCCCTAGCCACGGAGGCGCAATGGAATGCCGGAGTAGTGGAGAATTGGAAGAACGCGGTCCTACGGTCGCCTCAGTCAACCCGCCTCTGATTCTCCACTACTCCGGCGCCTTCCCGGCCTGGTTCACCACGGTTCGGATGGCCACCGGCTTTCTGGCCAGGATGTCTGCTTCGGTGAGCGTGGCCGTGAGGATCTGCCGGGCGCCATTGCGGTCGAAGTCGTAGATCAGGTGGATCGTGCCGTTGGGCGCCTGGACGCCGTCCGGATAGGAGACTCCCACGTGCTCGTCCAGGAGGAGCCCCGCGCTCCAGGTCTTCCCGTCGTCGCCCGAGAGGAACCCCTTGAGGTGCGAGCGCTTCGTGCTGCCGGCCGGCGGATCGTGGCGGACTAACAGCAGCCGACCGGACTTGAGCCGCCGGATGAAGAAGCGCGCGTTGATGTGGGGGATAGCGGAGGGCCGGCCGGGGCTCCCGCCGGGGCCGCGAGCGGCGCCATGACGAGAAGGGCGAGCGTCAGGACAGAAAGTGTAGAGGGATGCACGATCGATCCCAGAGAATTGCTTCGAACAGGAGGCGCCGAGGCAGCCGATAGCCAGTCTGTCAGAAAGCGCCTTCGCTTCCTCGCCGGTGTCCGCTCCGAACGCCTGCAATGGAACAAGCCTTCACTATCGATGCCTGGGACGCGATCGCAGCCTCCGAGCGGGAGGCGATCCGCTGGGGCGACCGCCTGCTGATGCCCGAACACCTGCTCCTCGGTCTCCTTCAGGCCGGAGACGGCCCGGCCGCGCGGCTGCTGCTTCGGTTGGCCGTAGATCGCGGCGCGCTTCAGACACGCCTGGAGCGCTACCTCTCGCGTGAAGGTCACGAGGCGATCGAGTGCCCGCTGGCCAAGGAGGCCGTGGAGTACCCAGACGGCGCGGAACCCGAGCCGAAGCCCGAGGAACCCGGTCGCGTGCTGATGACGCAGCGCGTGGATGAGATTTTCCAGGCTGCCGCGGAGTTCGCCTCCGGTTACGGTCTGGAAGAGGCCGGCTCGGAGCATCTGCTGGTGTCACTCGCCGGGGACACCGGCAGCCTCGCTGCCTGGAAGCTCGCGCAACTCGGCGCCACTGAAGACCGGCTGCGCTCCACCCTGGAAGCAGAGCTCCCGTCGGGCTGGCGCGCCCGTGCCGAGGAGGTGCGGCGCTTTGATCGGGATCAACCTCAGGCCGGGAACGCCGCGTTTCTGGCGGGGTTCGGCATGGTCTACCTGGGCCTGATGTGGGGTACGCTCCTGCTCGTCGTCTTCAACCAGGCGCGGGAGACCGGGATACCGGTGTGGTCCATCATACCCGGACCGCTCCTGCTGCGATCGGCGTGGGCAGTCCTCGCGGCCGTGGTGCTGACCCCGGCGTACCTGGTGGGGAAACGGTGGGCCTGGTCCGCCTGCACCGGAAACCTGTTTGTCGTAACCGCAGCCAGCGCTGCATGGGCAGCGATGATCTACACCCGAGAGGGATGGCGGTCGGGAGACCCACTCTTCATAGCCAGCGGCATAGGACTCGTCGCCCTGGCGGCCGGAGCTGTCACCGTGGCATGTTTCGGCTCTCGCGGCTGGTTCTCCATCAAACGCCGCGAGGGGTGGCGAGTCCTCCGGCGCGAGGGAGGATCGGCCCTGCTGCTCACCGGCCTG
>JAJFMS010000247.1 GCA_020696885.1 Armatimonadota bacterium
CGGTTCCTGCATATCGCCGGCCCGGCGCGGGGAATGGACGTGGAATGGCTGCTCCGCGAGGAAGGCGGCCAGGTGCACGTGACCATCCGCCATGAGCTCGCCCTGCAGGTGCCGCTGGTGCGCACGCCGCTCGGACGGTGGGTGGTGGGGGAGATCTTCGTGAGCGCGGTTGCAGGACGCACTCTCAGAGAGCTAAAGAGAACGGTAGAAGCGGGCGCCGCCTGACGGCGCCCGCACGTGCAACGAGTCAAGTCCCGGGTGGTCGAGGTTCATTGATGGATGCTGTGAATGCAGGGCGGCGGGTGGTGGTGACCGGTCTCGGTGTGATCACCGCGATCGGTACGGGGGTGGAGCGGCTCCGCTCCGGGCTGTTGGAGATGCGGCCCGGCGTCCGCGAGGTCACCCGCTTCGACGCCAGCGGGTTCAAATGCCGCGTGGCCGGCGAGATCCCGGACTTCCGGCCCGAGGAGTTTCTGGACAAGAAGCAGGTCCGCCGCCTGGACCGCTACTCCCAGCTCTCCATCAGCGCCGCCCGCCTGGCGCTGGAGGATGCCGCCCTGGACCCGACGAGCATCGACCAGGAGCGCGCCGGCGTCTGCATCGGCTCCGCCCTCGGTGGTGTGAGCTTCGGGGAACAGAACTACGAGGCCTACTCGCGCGGGGGCTGGAAGGCGGTGCACCCGATGCTGGCGCTTTCCGTGTTCGTGGGGGCGGGGTCGTGCAACGTCGCCATCGAGTGCGGCTTCACCGGCCCCTCCACGGCCAACGGAGATAGCTGCAGCGCGGGCGCCATCGCCATCGCCAACGCGCTCCGGTTCATCCAGACCGGCCAGGCGGACCGGATGCTGGCGGGAGGCGTGGAGTCGCCGCTGTCGACCGTTTGCTTCGGAGCCTTCGACATCATCTCCGCGATGAGCAAGAACATCGATCCCCCGGAGCGTGCCTGCCGCCCGTTCGACCGCACGCGGGACGGGTTCGTGATGGGGGAGGGGGCTGCGATCCTGATGCTCGAAGCCGAAGAGGCGGCCCTCGCCCGCGGCGCGCGCATCTACGCCGAGCTGGCCGGCGCCGCCATCACCAACGACGCCTACCACATGACCGCGCCCCGGCCGGATGGGAAGAGCGCCCTTCGGTGCATGCAGACCGCCTTGCGAGACGCCGGCGTCACCCCGGAGCAGGTAGACACGGTAAACGCCCACGCCTCCGGCACTCCGTTGAACGACAAGACGGAGACGATGGCCCTCAAACAGCTCCTCGGGGAGCGCGCCTACTCGATCCCGGTGAGCGGTACCAAGAGCCTGTACGGTCACCCGCTCGGCGCCAGCGGCGCCATCGAAGCGGCGATTAGCTGCCTCACCGTGAGCGAAGGGCTCATCCCCGGCACCGCCAACCTCCACGAGCCGGACCCCGACTGCGACCTGGACTACGTGGCGGACGGCCCGCGGCAGCAGGCGGTACAGACGCTGCTCTCCAACAGCTTCGGCTTCGGCGGGATCAACGCCGCACTGGTCTTCCGCGCCTGGCGGTAGCGGCTCCGGGGAGTTGCCCGCGAAAAGGCAGGCGGGGAACGGGGAAACCGATCGTCGTCAGGCTTCCGGCGCGCCGCGCTCGCGGGGGAGGTCCGCGACCTGGAGAAATCCCGCGCGGGTGGCGTAGAACAGCGCCGGCCTTCCGGCGTACTCCGCCGCCATGTCGGCCCCGCAGTGGAGCAGCGCGCGCACCAACTCCACGTCCTCGCGGTGTCCGCTGTTCCCGGTGCACGAGATCCAGATCCAGCGGCCGGGCACGCGGTTCACGTCCGCCCCGTGCGACAGCAGCTTCCCGGCGATTCCCGGATGGCGCACCCACGGGCCGGGACCTACCGCTCCGGCGGTCGCGCCATGCGCCAGCAGGAGGTCCACCAGCGCCTCATCGCCGCGGTTGGCGGCGGCTCCTACCAGGCGGGAGCTGTTGGGACCACGTATCGTCAAAGTAGCCGGGATCGCCGCCGAGCCAGGCCTCGAAGAACCGCTTCTGCTTCTCGCGCTCGTGGGTGAGGTCTCGCACGAACGCCGGCCGGAGCAGCCGGTCGCGCTCGATGCGGTCGTACAACCCGTCCACAACCAGAGCTACCGCCTCCCGCCCACCGAGCAGGTCGAACGTCCCCGGCGGAGGAGTTAGCGGCGCCTCGCTCGTGCCGAAAACGCCGCGGTGTTCAAGCCTGGGCTGCACCGGCAATAACATGGATCCGTGCGTCACAGTTGTGATGAGCGGCGTCGGGCTGCTAGAGCCCGAGGCCCGCCCCGGGCTGAAGCCACGAGGGAGGAAATCCGTTCCCGTCCCTTGGTCCACTAACGCCAGTTTGACAGGAGTCCGGCTGTCAGGCCGGCCTTCAATGAGACAAGCGCGGGACGGTCACTCGCCCGCCTCACGACGGGACTCCTATCAATCAGCCGGAAGCACTTCCTGGCTCCAGAGCAGTTCAGCCACCTACCCCTGGGTGATCGAGATGTGGATGCCGTTCTGCCATCACGGACCGGACCTTCCCCGTTTCCGCGGCGTGGCGCGAGTGAGCTCCGTCAGTTGCTCAGGGCGTTTCTCGCCGTTGAGCTCGCTCAGCAGCAACTCCGGATACTGCTCGTAGGGGTTGCCCCACCACTTCTTCGCCTTGCGATCCCAGATCCGCCAGCCCTGGCCGGTCTCTGCTTTCGCCACGAACCGCGTCGTCAACTTGCCCATTGCTGCACCCGGGGCGGAAGGTGACTGCGGGGCGTCGAGAGCGTGGCGCGAATCACTCGACCGTCAGTTGAAGGAACTCGCGCCAGAGAACGGCATTGGCGCCGTGCGGGTCAAGGAACGAGGTCGGGCCGGTGATGAAAGGCAGCATCTGCCAGTCTTCCGCCCCCGGGCAGCCAAGCAGCGACCAGCGGTCGATGAAGTCCTCGAAATCCGCGCCCAGTTGGTAGCCGTGCCCCTCCCCGCCGTCGTGGCTCAAGTAGACCACTGGAGCCGAGGTCGCGAGGACATCCAGGGCGAGGACGTCGCCGTTGTCCACCTGGAGGAACCCGAGCTTATGATGCCACACGCGATTGTAGGCGTCTTCCGGATCGGCAAAACACGAGTCGATCCACTCCCGTCGCCCGCCATCCACGTTGGTTAGCTGGGACAGGCTCCACCGGCACTCCCCGCAGAAGTTGTCGCCAAAAGCCGGCGGGCGAGGGAGCTCCTCCGGTAAGAACCAGCGGAACTCCACCTCTGCGGAGAAATCGGTCAGCACCCGGCGGAAGGAGGCAGGAAGCCGCTGTCCCAGCTCGCTCTCCACCGTCTCGACTTCCGCCTCGGTCGCCGGTGGAGCGATTCGAAGCTCCCGTGCGTCGCCGCCCAGGCGTTGGCACGCCGCCAGCATCGCCTCCCACCGCCTCACCCACCGATCATATGAAGCCTTCACGACTCTTCCCTCCAGCCAAGCAGCGGCTTACCCAGTCCAGCCTTCACCGGTATCAAAACCAGGACCGCGACGCACCGATCCCACTCCGCGCGGAAAGCGAACAGCGATTCGCCGGGCACAGCCCGGCATACTGTTCCGGCGGCTCGTACCGGGTCTCCTCCCGGATCAGCCCCGCTGGAGTTGAAGCTCCAGGAGGAGTATGCAGGAACCGGTGCGGCCCGATGTTAACTTTTTAGCGCCAGAGGTTGACGCAACGGAGAATCGTGTTAATATTTTAACATCAAGCCGATGGATTACCTGTGGACTACCTGAGCAAGCGCGAACAACAGATCATGGACCTCGTCTATCAGCGGGGTGAGGCGACGGCGGCAGAGGTGGTGGAGGCCTTACCGGAGGCACTCTCCAACTCCGCGGTGCGCACGTTCCTGCGGATCCTGGAGCGCAAGGGCCACCTCCGGCACGAGGTACGAGAGGGCCGGTATGTCTACCTGCCCACCCGGCCCCGGCAGTCTGCAGCCCGCGCGGCGCTGTCGCAGCTCCTCCATGTCTTCTTCGACGGTTCGGTGGAGCAGGTCATGGCTACGCTTCTCTCCGAGAAGGAGGGCGAGGTGTCGGCAGCCGAGCTGGAGCGCTTGGAGCGGATGATCCAGCAGGCAAAACAGGAGGGTCGGTAGCCGCTCGCGTAGGCGAGGGCTGCGGTCGATGCCGGAGGAGCGGACGATGGGGGACGATACCCGCGCGCTGATGGTTTTAGGCGAGCTCGCTGCTCGGAGCGTGGCGCTGGTGGTGGCGGCCGGGGTGGTGAGCGCACTCCTGCGCCGCACTCCGGCCGCCTACCGGTGCCAGCTCTGGCAGATGACCCTGGCACTGCTGTTGCTCCTCCCTGCCACCTACGCGGCGCTCCCCCGGCTCCGCGTGCCGGTGCTCCCGCCCGTCGCGTCACCCGTCCCCGGAGGTACTGCGGCCGCGTCGGACGCCGCGCGTAGTGCGCCTCGCTCAGGGCTGGACGCTGCGCGGACTTCCGGTCCGGTTCGACCGCCGCAGCGGGCGGAGCCGTTTCCTCCCGGAACCCGATTCCTCTCCAGGCTTCCAGCAGGGTTCCACGGGCTCCCTGGCGGGATCCTCGCAATCTGGGCGCTCGGCACGGCGCTTGGGCTGGGGTCTCTTGTCACCGGGCTCCTCCGGGCTCAAGCCCTTCTGCGGTCAATGTCGGAAGTGGACGATGAGGCCCTGCTCCGGGTACTCGCAAGCGCCCGAAGCTCGATGGTGTCGGGGAGGTGCGTGCGCCTGGTGATGCCCGGCGCGGAGGGCGGGTTCGCGACTCCAATGACGACCGGCCTGCGCCGCCCCACGATTCTCTTGCCCCATGCTGCGAAGGAATGGAGCGAAGAGCGGGTCCGAGCCGTCCTCCTCCACGAACTCGCCCACGTGGAGCGCCGGGACTGGCCCTGGTACCTCACGGCCCGCTTGGCCTGCGCCCTCTACTGGTGGAACCCGCTGGTCTGGCTGGCGGCGGAGCGGATGCGAGCCGAGGCCGAAGGAGCCTGTGATGACCAGGTGCTCGCGGCGGGGATGCCCGCGTCGAACTACGCCGCGCACCTGATGGCGCTGGCCCCCGCGGCTCGCCGGCAGGCCGTGCCCACCACGTGGGTGGGGATGGCGCGTGAGTCTGGCATCGCCATTCGCATCGAAGCGATCCTCGGCGAGCGGGTGCCCCGCGGTCCGGTGCGGGCGCGGTGGGCAGCCGCCATCGTTGCTGGTGCCGGGCTGGTACTGCTGCCGGTGAGCAGCATCGCCCTGGCACCGCGAGGATTCACTCCGATGGTAGCCCGGGAGGTGGCCTCTCCGCAGACACCGGCATCCCGGGCTGTCGTTGCGGCCCCCGCTCAGTCCAGTCCGGTAGCAACCACCGCACCCGCAGCACCAGTCATGCCGCCCATCGCAGCCGGGCCGCGCGAAGACGCGGCGGGCCGGCTTGCGGAGGTGCGGATGGAGCCGCCCCCCATGCCGTCTGCCCTGGCTCCCGTGCTTCCCCCGGCCCTCGCAGCGCCTCCCGCGGCGCCGGTTACCGGCCGGATCGTGGTTGGCGGCTTTGTCCAGGCGGAAGGGTTCAAGATTTTCGCGCTGGATCCGGCTACGGGGAAGCTGGAGGTCCTGGTGCGGCACGGCGGCGAGCGTGTCCGGCAGGCTCCCGACCGGCGCACGCTTGCCTACGAGCGGGAGACGGACGGCGAGGCGCCAGCGTTGCTCGTGGGCGAGGTCGGCAACGACAAGCCGCGCACTGCCCAGACCTTCGTGGATTCCTGGATCTCGCCGGATAGCCGATACCCGGTCTGGTCGCCGGATGGGCAGAGCTTCCTCTGCAGCTTCGCAGAACGGAACACGGATTTCTTGCTCCGAACGTACCGCTTCTCCCGCGATGGAACCGGGAAGACGCTCCTGCCGCTCCCGGATCGAGACTGGGTGTCGGACTGGTCGCCCAATGGCGAGTGGCTGCTTACGGTATCCGGCAGGGGCAACGTGGGTCCGCATATCTACCTCATGGGGACAGACGGTTCCCAGGCACGACGCCTGTCCGAAGAGGACGGCGACTATCACTGGGCGCCGCGGTTCTCGCCGGATGGGAAGCGCGTG
>JAJFMS010000248.1 GCA_020696885.1 Armatimonadota bacterium
GATCTCCTGCGCCCGGAGCAGCGTCGCCTCGATCTCCGGATCGTCGACCTGCGGGTAGTAAGAGCGGCTGCTGACGGAAAAGTTGAACCCGGCGCGCTTGAACAGCGCCAGCGTCGAGTCCTGGAGGCTCCCCTTAGGGATGCCGAGACGCAATACGGTGGAAATGGTCGTCTCCCTGGCGAAACTCCGCTCCAGGCCGGAGTCCAGCCCGGGCGCGGCTCCCACGCGTCCACGCGTGAGAACGGCCCAATTATAGTCGCCCACCGCACGGTAGGGCAAGCGGGCCGGGCCGAGTTAACCGGAGAGAGGCAGAGGACACGGAGAGGAAGGGATTTTTGGACAGGATTACAGGATAGGGAATCCGCCCTGCCCATTCCCTATCCTGTAATCCTGTCTGATACTTCTCCCTGGTTTTCAGTGCGCGATTTCGTAGAGCACTGCGTTCTCACCGTTCGGGGCAGCCTTCCCGGTCCGCGGGTCGATCCAATCCACCTGGGTCTCGTCGTGGGCCAGATTGCGCCCGCGGGCCACGTACATCCGATCGAACGTGCTGCTGCGCCACCGGGAGTAGCGGTACCGCCGCAGCGCATCGCCCGCCACCAGCTCCTCCGGGAAATCCAGGGCACTGTGCGTGGCGATGAAGGTGGGAACCTGCTCCCAGCCGGCTCGGAAGTCGAAGCGGAAGAAGCTGAGGAACCGGGTGTGTCCGCGTACCGGCTGGCGCAGGCTGGCGGGGAGCAGCTCGCCCGGGTAGCCGCCGTACTTGAACTCCTGGCGCGTGCGCTCCATGGTAATCCAGAACGGCAGCCACAGGGGTCGGACCTTGATCCGGTGGACCACGCTGCTTCGTCCCCGCGCGAAGTCCGCCAGCTCGGAGCCTTCTTTCACCAGGGTGCCGTTACTGAAGGCCACGCGGGGAATTTCAGGGTGGTATCCCCCTTTCCCCATCTGCCGCAAGCTGGTGTAGAACGCGTCATGGGCCCTGCCCCCGATCAGCAGCTCGCTGGCGGCGGGACTGCGCAGCCCGCGGTAGAGCAGCGCCGCGTCCGAACCGGCCTTGGGCTCCTTTTCGGGGTCCACGCCAACGCGCTTGAGTAGGGTCTGGAGCAGTTTCGGATCGGTCCAGGCGCCCTGATGCGGTCCGTTGATGCTGAGGTACTTCCGCACGCCCAATCGCTCCTGGCGCTCCGCGGCGGAGGCCAGCGCGTAGCGGAGGGTCACGGCGCCCATGCTGATCCCCGCGGCCACGGTCTGGTCTTTGCTTCCGTTCCAGGCGTTCACGCGCCGGGCCAGCTCGGCGAAATCATCCGCTTGCTGTACGAGCGAAGCGCCGCCGTCGCCCCAGTCCAGAAGCCACGTATCCAGGTCATGCCGCTCGCGCCCGCTTGCGATCAGCTGCGCAAAGGTCGGGTCGTCCTGCCACGCGGGGTCGTTCCAGTCCTGGGCATTGAGCGGGTCGTAACCTTCCGCCAGGATGACGGGGCGCCGTACCCGGCCGGGCTCGCCGCGGAGCACCACCACCGTGTGCCGGTGGTACTGGATCTGGAGGCTGGAAACTCCGCTGCGGGGAAACTTCGGTCCCCGGGCTCGCAGCCGCAGCACGGTCGGGCGCTCCAGGCGGAACGACGCTTTCCCCCGCTCCGGCGTCCCTTTCCCCCAGCGGCCCAACTCCTGCCACTCGCCGCCGGTGGTCCAGGCCTCCCGGCTCTCCAGCACCGCCTCCCCGCCCCGGTCCGTGTGCCAGACGACTTCGAACTCTTGCGGAACGTTGGCGGAGCCCAGGGCTTCAGACCAGCCGGCGTGGCTCGTCCGCACGGTGGTCACCACCGGGTATTCCCGCGAAGCGGTCAGGGTCTCCACCGCGGGCGGCAAGAGCTGGGCTACCACGGCGCTAATGGGGGGGCTCGGCGGCGGGGCGGCGGTCGCTCCGGCGCCGACAGGAGCACCCGGCTGCGCGGCGGCAGCGGCTCCGGCGCTGGCGAGCAAGACCACGGTCAGGAGTGGGTGGTGCTTCACCATTCCACCTGCCCGCCGTCGCGGCGACGGCGCTTGCAGGTAAGGGTCGCCGGCAACCGGCGGCCACACGCTAATCCACGCCTCCCCATGTCTCGCTCCTCCAACAGGATCGTCCCGGCGATCCTGCCGGTACCCGAACTGTCGTTTCCGAAACAAGGGGGTCCTCAAACCCGATAAGCGAGTCTTCGGCTCCTCGCCAACCAAGAACACCCGTGGCGGGAGCGATCCACGATCCGGGGCAAATGAAGTAGCGCTGGAGGTGCGGCCGACCAGACAACTCGGGGTAAAGACCTTCGCCGGGGACGTGGCTGTAGCCGGCGCTCGCTGAGCGCCGGTGCTCGCGGACCTTGCACGCCCTCCTGCAAAGACCGATGCCGTGTCGGACTTTGCAGGAGTTACGGCAAGATTTACGGCCAGCGCGGTGGCAAGGCCGGGCGTGCTTTGCGGAAGGTTTAGCGAAACTTACAGCCACCGGCGCTCGGCGAGCGCCGGCTACAGGGAACGGCCGCATCAATCGAGAGTAAGCCGCCGCCACCCGTGTCACCGGGATCCTGGAGCGCACCCGCGCGCAGCTTCTTTCGGGCTACTCCGCCGAATGCTCCCGGTAGACCCGCAGTAGCTCGGTCACCAGGATTCCGTCGATGAGCATCCCCTCGTAGTTCGCGTCCTGGATGGAGAGCCCACCCAGGCATGCGTCGCGGATGGTGGCGCCGGTGAGCGCGACGTTGTGGAACGTGGCGCCGGACAGAAGCACGTCGTCAAACACGGCGGCATGCAGGTTGACGTCGCGGAACTCGGACTTCGAGAGATCGGCGTTCTTCGCCAGGTAGGTACCGCACTCCAGTGGGGTCATCGCCTATCTCCTCTCGCCGAACTGGCGGAAGCTACAGGACCGGTAAGCAAGCCGACCGGAACCCTGCGGCTCTTCCCGATCCCTTTTCGCGTCTTTTCGCGTGTTTCGCGGGCAAACCAGGGGCGGCTCCCCGGAGCCGCCCCACTGAACCGTCGTCTCAGGCGCGGGACTTCAGCTCCCGGGCTGCCGTCTCCAGGCGATCCATGCCCTTCTCGATGTTGGCCATGCTGGTGGCATAGGAAAGCCGGATGTTCTGGGGCACGCCGAATCCACTGCCCGGCACCACCGCGATCCGGGCTTCGTTGAGCAGGTACTCGGTGATCGCGTCCCCGTCCGGGAAGGCGCTGCTGGTGAGGCCGGAGATGTTCGGCAGCACGTAGAACGCGCCGTCCGGGTTCACGCAGCTCACCCCCGGCATGCTGTTGAGCCGGCCGACGATGTAGTCGCGGCGCTGCTGAAACGCCTGCCGCATCTCCTCCACGCACTCCTGCGGACCGCGGAGCGCCACCACGCCGCCGACCTGCGCGAAGCTGGTGGGGTTGCTGGTGCTCTGGTCCTGAATCCGCCCCATCGCGGCCACGATCTCGCCGTCCCCGGCCAGCCAGCCCAGCCGCCAGCCGGTCATGGAGTAGGCTTTGGAGAACCCGTTGATCACCAGCGTACGCTTCTGGATCTCGGGGCCGAACGAGGCCACGCTCACGTGGTCGCCGCCGTAGGTGAGGTGCTCGTAGATCTCGTCGCTCAGGACCAGCACGTCCTTCTCCACGGCCAGCTCCGCGATCTTCTTCAGCTCCGCGGTCTCCACCACCGCACCCGACGGGTTGCTGGGCGAGTTGAGCACGATCATCTTGGTGCGCGGCGTGATCTTCTCGGCGATGGCGGCCGCGGAGACCCGGAAGCCGTCCGACTCGGGCGCGTCCACGAACACCGGTACGCCGCCGGCCAGCTTCACCTGTTCCGGGTAGCTCACCCAGTACGGCACCGGAACGATCACCTCGTCACCCGGGTCGATTACGGCCTGCAGCAGGTTGTAGATGCTGTGCTTGGCGCCGCAGGAGACGATGATCTGGCCCGGCTTGTAGGTCAGGCCGTTCTCCCGCTGCAGCTTCTCGCACACGGCGTCCTTCAGGGCCGGGATGCCAGCCGAGGCGGTGTACTTGGTCTGGCCCTGGTTGAGCGCTTCGATCGCCGCGGACTTGATGTGCTCAGGCGTGTCGAAGTCCGGCTCTCCGGCCCCGAAGCCGATCACGTCGATACCCTGTGCCTGGAGCGCCTTGGCCTTCGCCGTGATCGCCAGCGTCGGCGAAGGGGCCGCATTCCGTGCGCGCTCTGAGATTCGAGACATGACTGCACTCCAATGACAAGGTCGCGCGCCACTGCGCGAACCTGGATAGGGAAACGATGCTCGCGTCTGCACTTCGACGCCGCGCGTGCGCCAGAGGACCGTTTGCCGCTACTTGGCCCGAAATCGCGCGGGGGATCGGACGGGCGGCCTGCGGGCCGCCCATCCGGAATACCAACCGGCTAGGCGAACCGTTTGATCACCAGCGTGGCGTTGTGGCCGCCGAAACCGAAGCTGTTGGAGACGGCTACGTTCACCCGATGCGGGCGCGCGGTGTGCGGCACGTAGTCCAGATCGCACGCCGGGTCCGGGTTGTCCAGGTTGATGGTGGGCGGCAGGATGCCGTCCCGGATCGCCTGGAGGCAGAACATCGCCTCCACTGCACCCGCCGCGCCCAGCAGGTGGCCGGTCATGGACTTGGTGCTGCTCATCGGGATCCGGTAGGCGTGCTCGCCGAACACGGTCTTCACCGCCGCGGTCTCGTTCTTGTCGTTCGGTCCCGTGGAGGTGCCGTGGGCGTTGATGTAGTCCACGTCTTCCGGCTTGAGGCCGGCGTCTTCCAGGGCGCGAGCCATCGACCGCGCAGCGCCGACGCCGTCCGGCGCCGGCTGGGTGATGTGGTAGGCGTCCGCGCTCATGCCGTAGCCGGCGATCTCACCGTAGATCTGCGCGCCGCGCGCCTGGGCGAACTCCAGCTCCTCCAGCACGAGCACGGCGGAGCCTTCGCCGATGACGAAGCCGTCCCGCTCCGCGTCGAACGGCCGGCTGGCGCGGGTGGGATCGTCGTTGCGGGTGGAGAGTGCCTTGCAGGCGGCGAATCCCCCGACCCCCATCGGCGTGATCGCCGCCTCGGCGCCGCCCGCGAGCATCACGTCCGCGTCGCCGCGGCGGATCACTTCCATGGCATCGCCGATGGCGTTCGTGCCGGTGGCACAGGCGGTCACCACGCAGCTATTCGGGCCGCCGAAGCCGAAGCGGATCGAGACCTGGCCGCTGGCCATATCGCAGATCATCATCGGGATGAAGAAAGGGCTGATCCGATCCGGCCCCTTCGCCAGCGAGACCTTCAGCTCCCGCTCCAGCGTCTCGATGCCGCCGATGCCGGAGCCGACCATCACGCCGATCCGGTTTCGGTTCTCCGCCGTGGCTTCGAGCACCGCATGGTCGACCGCCTCCTGGGACGCGGCCACCGCAAATTGGGTGAAGCGGTCCATCCGCCTCGCTTCTTTGCGGTCCACGTACTTGAGCGGGTCGAACTCCTTCACTTCCGCCCCGAACGTGACCGGGTACCCGGTCGCGTCGAAGAGGGTCAGCGGCGCTGCGCCGGATTTACCGGCCAGCACCGCCTGCCAGCTCTCTTCGGCGGAGTGCCCTACCGGGCTGACACAGCCGAACCCCGTTACCACTACACGTCGCCTGGACATATCCTGATCGTTTCGAGCTCCGGGTCCCGGGTTCCGCGTTCCGGCGCCGCGGGCGCGTCAAGGCGCCGGGAACCCGGAACTCCGAACTCGGAACGAAGTTAGGACTTGCTCTTCTCGTCGATGTAGGTCACTGCATCCTGGACGGTCTTGATCTTCTCGGCGTCTTCGTCGGGGATGTCCACCTGGAACTCCTCCTCGAACGCCATGCTGAGCTCGACCATATCCAGCGAGTCCGCGCGAAGGTCTTCCACGAAGGAGGCTTCGGCGGTCACCTCTTCCGCATCGACGTTCAACTGATCCACGACCACCTTCTTCACGCGATCAAAAGTAGACACCGTTCGTCCTCCAATCCACTGTAGCGGCTGCGGCCCGTTCGGGCACCGTTGAAAACGGAGCCATCGCTCCGGTTGTGTTCGCCCG
>JAJFMS010000249.1 GCA_020696885.1 Armatimonadota bacterium
AGAGGCGCTGGCGCACTACCTCGCTGGCCCAGGTGTGGCGGCTCGACGGCACCGAGGCGTGGGTACTGATCCACATCGAGGTCCAGACCCGGAGAGAACTCGGATTCGAGCGGCGGATGTGGCGCTACAATGCGCGGCTGCTGGACCACCATGATCGTCCCGTCGCCACTTTCGGCGTGCTGGCTGATGCCGATCCGAATTGGCGCCCCTCCCGCTACGTCTCGGAGCTGTGGGGCTGCCGCGCATCCCTGGAGTTCCCCACGGTCAAGCTGCTGGACTTCGACGATACGCTGCTCGCGGCCAGCACCAATCCGATCGCTGTGCTGATCCGAGCCCACCTCCGAGCCCAGGCCACACGGCGCTCGCCCCAACGACGGCTGCGCGGTAAGATAGAAGTGGTCCGCGATCTCTATCACATCGGCCTGGCGCGGAATGACGTGCTGGAGCTGTTGCGCCTGGTGGATTGGCTGCTGGCACTGCCGGAAGAGCTCGAACAGCAGTTCTGGGGCGAGATGGCTCGGGAGGAGCGAGGAATGCCGTACATAACTAGTTTGGAGCGGCTTGGAATCAAGAAGGGCCGGGCGGAAGCCTATCGAGATCTCATCCAGGCGAACCTTGAGGCGGAACATGGTCCGCTTCCCCAAGCGCTATCGGCGCGGTTGAGCGCCATCACCGATCCAGAGCGCCTCAAAGACCTGGCACAGGCCTCTGGTCGCCCGGTGAGCCTCGAAACCTTCGAGCGGTTGCTGGGCGACTAGCACACCAGGTGGCGACTTGCCGTCCAGGGAAGACCGGGATCGGCTACCGGCTCACCGACTTCCTGGTTCGAGACCGTTGCCGTGGCTCCAGGCGACCTACCGACGGGGCAAAGGGCTGCTCTGGAGGAGAAGCGCATGCGGCGTATGACCAACTTGGAATGGCTTGAGTTCAAGCTGGGCCGGCATGAAGGCTGACAGATGGGCCGGCAAGAAGCCCATCGAGATCTCATCATCGATAATCTCGAGGCGGAGTATGGGAAACTCCCTGAGGAGTTGTTGGCGCGACTGAGCACTATCACGGACCCGGAGCTTCTCAATGAACTCACCCGGGCCTCGGCGCGTGCGGAGAGCCTCGAAGCGTTTCGACAGCGGCTGGGTGATTAGCTAACGGGTTTTGCTGGTTGCTCCGCTGCCTGCGTCGTGTGGTGCGACTCCCCGGGGCTGCCGTTAGCCGCGGCCACACGTACTCCTACCGGGCTTCGTAGGGCAAGTCGTGCCTGGCGAGGCTTGCGTCGAATCCGGAGCCCGGCGGTCACAGGGCAACCCTGGGCGGCTCCCGTTGCTCACGAGTACACCCCCGCCCAGTACTCCTCGTCAGTGCATGAAAAGTCGTCGGGGTGCTCATCGCGGAGCTGGCGATAGCGCGCGAGATGGATCTCCATCGCTTCCCGCAGACCCACGCCCAGCCATTCGCGGAGCAGCTTCAGCGCTGGAATGATGTGCCGGATCAGGATCAACGCGTCCAGCTGCTCCCATTGCTCCGGGCTCAAGTCGGCGGTGCCATCGTCTGTCGCTGGATCATGCACCTTTCTGCAGGATCTCCCCGATCGGCTTCCCGACGCCGTCGCGCGTCACGTAGAACGGCCGCTTCTCCACCACGTACGCCTGCTTCGGCGAGATTCCCAGCGTACGGTAGATCGTGGCGTGGAGATCCTCGATCACCACCGGCTTCTCGATGGTCTTACACGGGCGCTCGTCCGCGGTCAGGCCGTGGAGGTGACCCTTCTTCACGCCGCCGCCGAACATCAGCACGGAACCGGCGTCCGTAAAGTGCCGGTGCATGCCGTAGTGCTTCGGCTCGGTCATCACGTCCGGCACTTCGACCTGGTTCTTGATCGGGCTGCTCGGCTTCCCTTCCATCATCATGTCGCGGCTGAACTCGCTCGCGAGGACGATGAGCGTGCGGTCCAGCAGGCCGCGCGTCTCCAGGTCCCGCACGAGCTGCGCGATTGGGGCGTCGATCTGCCGCTTCATCTCCACCAGGCGGGTGTGCCCGTTGTCGTGCGTGTCCCAACCGAAGAACGGCACGTACTCCGTGGTCACCTCGATGTACCGCGCGCCCGCCTCCGTGAGCCGGCGGGCCAGGAGGCAGCCGAGTCCGAAGCGGCCGGTGTTGTAGACGTCGTACGAGGCCTTCGGCTCGAGGGTGAGATCGAATGCCTTGGCGGCGGGCGAGCTGAGCAGGCGGTAGGCGTTGTCCAGCGAGCGCAGCAGGGACTCCTTCTGATAGTCGCTGCCGTACTTGTTGACCGGGCTATCCTTCACCAGCTTCCGGTAGAACTTCTCCCGGCTCTCGAACCGGCTGGGGCTCATGCCGCGCGGCGGGCGCACCGCTTCCACCGCCTGCTCCGGATACGGCAGGTTGAACGGACCGAACTCGCTGCCCAGGAACCCGGCGGTGGTGAACGCCTTGAGCTCCTCGCCTTCGCCCACGTCGAACCGCTGCCCGATGTTGATGAACGCGGGCACGGCGGGGTTCTTCGGCCCCAGGGTCCGGGCGATGAACGCGCCGAGGTGGGGACACGCCACCGTCTGGGGCGGCGCGTAGCCGGTGTGCCAGTAGAACTGGTGTCGGGAGTGGAGGATGAAGCCCAGGTCCGGACCGGTATACGTGCGGATGAGTGTGCCGCGGTCCATCACGGCGGCGGTCTTCTCCAGCCCCTCGGAGAACCGGATCCCGTCCACGGCGGTGGGGATCGACGGGAACGTGCTGAGCACCTTGTTCGAGGGGAGCCCCTTCTCGTACGGCGTGTAGCGCTTCGGATCGAACGTCTCCGTGTGCGCCATGCCGCCGCCCATCCAGAGCACGATCACCGTGTCCGCGGTCGACGGGAGCTTCGGCTCGGTCTCCGCCGCGCGAACTGCTTCCGGATACCCGGCAGCAAGCGCGGAGAGGGTAACTGCCCCCGCAGTCTTCAGGAAATCACGTCGATCGTTCATCGCTTATCTCACTTCTCGTACGCATCGGGTCTTGGTGCCTGCGGCCGGCTGGGAGAAACAGCCGCCGTGCGGGACCTGATCGCCCCGCGTCCGCGAGGACGCCTTCCCAGAGGCGATTTCGATCCCTCGCCCGCTCCCTAGTAGATCAACTGGAACTCCGGCAGCATCGCCATCACCCAGAGGAGGTCTTCCACGCCTTCTTTGCGGACCGGGCTCCCCACCACTTCCAGCGCGGCGTGGCGCTCCGAAGCGCTGGGCGCTCGCCCCAGTGCCCGCTCATACAGCGCCGTCACGATCTCTGCCGCCGTAACGCTGGCCGGGCGCGGACGCTCCGTACCGAACGCCGGACCCTCCGCCGTCCACGACTCCGCGCCTTCCGCCAGCATGGACGCCAGCGTTTGGCCGTTGGTCAGCTCCAGCGCCTGGAGCGTGGTAGCCACCGGGGAGCGCTGCGTGACGATCTGCTCCCGGTTGGGCCGTCCCAGCGCCCGCGTCAGCGCATCCGCGTTCGCCAGTGCCACGCGTGCTTCCAGCGGCGGCCGGTCCCCGGCAATCACCAGCAGCTCGATGGAGGTCTGACCGCCGCCCTGCTCCAGTGCACCATCGTCCGGCCCCGCCAGCGCGCGGAAACGAGTGGCCCCCGGCGGGATCGCATAGGTAATTACGGAAGTGGCGTGAGTTCCGATCCCGCGGGGATACGTTTTCCCGCCCAGCCGCAGCGGCTTCTGCACGATGCTCTGGTTGATGCGGATCTGGCCGTAGCCGGTGGTGGCGGAACGCCACTTCAGCTCGGTCAGCAGCTTCTCCCCCTGCGGGGTCACCAGCCGCGGCTCCACCCAGTTCGCCCAGTCCGAGTTGGCGCCGTTGCCGCCGTCCAGCGCCACCAGGGAGAGGTAGCGCGCGCCGGTGATGTCCGCATCGATCTCCACCGCGCCGGACTTGAGCACCGCGCTCCGGTAGCGCACGGCGCTCCGGCCGCCGGGCTGCGTCAGGTCCGGCAAGAACACCGGTGCGCCGGGAGCGGGCGAAGACCAGACCCCGGTGATGGAAGAGACGGCATCCACGAACTGCTCCGCGGACATCCGCTTGACCACCGGCCCGGCGAACACGAAGTTCGGCGCGCTCTCGGAGCCGAGGCCCATCGCCGGGAGCTGGTAGGCACGCGAGGTGACGATCCGCTCTAGCGTTTTCCGGACGTCGTAGCCGTTGCTCACGAAGTCCGAGGCCAGCCAGTCGAGGAGCTCGGGCTCCCACGGGCGGTTGTCCATCTCGTCGACCGGCTCCACCAGGCCGCGGCCCATCGTCTTCGCCCAGAGGCGGTTCACCAGGGTGCGCGCCAGGCGGCCATTCTGCTTGGAGGTCAGGACCGCGGCGAGCTGCTCCGCCCGCTTCTCCCGGGAGGCCGCGGCGTCGATGGCGCCGAGCTGCGGATAGAGGAACTTCACCGGGGCGATGACGCCGGTCGGCTTGTCGCAGCGCACCATCTCGAGCGGCTTGTCCGAGTAGATGCCCGCCATCCCGTACGCGTCGGAGAGCTTCCAGGTGTTGATGAAGCTGTCGTGGCATGAGGCGCACTTCAGATTGATCCCCATGAACACCTGGGAGATGCTCTGCGCGGCCTGCACCGGCGGGGTCTGGCTGGAATTCACCACCCCACGCCACACGATGCCCTTCACGAAGCCGGCCGAATCGCTCCCCCCGGGATTGACCAACTCGGAGACGAACTGGTCATACGGCTTGTTGGATTGCAGCGCTTTGTAGAGCCAGCCGGTGATCTGCGTCCGCCCGCCGTCGATGTAGCCGGTGCCGCTGTAATCGTTGCGCAGCAGGTCGTTCCAGAACGAGAGCCAGTGCTCGGCGTAGCGCCGGTCGTCCGCCAGCAGCTTCCGCGCGAGGCGCGCCCGCTTGTCCGGGGCGCGGTCGTTCTGGAACTCCCGCAGCTCTTCCGGGGTGGGCAGCAAACCGATCAGGTCGAGGTACACGCGGCGCGCATAGGTGCGGTCATCAACGAGCGCCCAGGAGCGGCTCGCCGGAGTCTGGATGTTGGAGCCGCCGAAGCGGACCAGTCGGGCCGGCTTGCGGGGCGCGGGCCTGGCAGCCGCGGCGCGGTCCCAATAGCGCTGGACGAACCGGTCGATCGGGCTATCCAGCCCGGCGCGACCGGCGGGCACCTTCGGCTCGGCCAGGGCGAGCTGCGGCTTCCAGGCGCCGGGGCCGGTGGCCGTGCCGAAGTCCAGGCCCTGGTCCACCCACGCCCGCAGCACCCCCACCTCCGCGGCGGAGAGCGGCGCGCCCTTCGGCGGCATCCGCTTGTCCGGGATCTGGCGGGCCACGAGCCGGATCAGGTAGCTCTCCGCGCCCTTCCCGGGCAGCACCACCGGATGGGTGGTCTGGCTGCCGGTGAGCACCCCTTCGCGGCTGTCGATCTGGAAGCCGCCGAGCTTGGTGCCGTTGCCGTGACACGCGTAGCAGCGCGCCACCAGGATCGGCTTCACGTCCCGCTCATAGGAGACGCGCGCGCCGGCGGGCTTCTTAGCAGAGGAAGGCGGAGCTTTGGGAGGGGCCGCGGCACCGGCCACACAGGCCGTGACGAACGCCAGCAGACCGCCGGCCCAAGCGAATGGTTGAAGGAGGCTCGTGTTCCGCATCACCTTGATACTACTGCTCGCACGGCCCGAAGAGATCCCGAACGAATCCCGGCGCCGCATCGGACCCCCTTTCACCACGCGGGGCCGGAACTACTCCCGAGGCCGCGAGGGGACCGGGGAATTTGGACAGGATTACAGGATGGAAGGCAGCGGAGCGTACGCCGCCGCTGCGGATCTTTGAACGATCGCATCATCCTGTTAATCCTGTAATCCTGTCCAAATTCCCCTTCAGCGGCCTTCCGCGGGCTCCGCGGGCAATTACCACTTCCCCTTTTTGCGTTCTTTCGCGTGTTTCGCGGGCAACGTTCCCCCGTTCGCGGTCAAGTCTCGACTATCCTGGGAAGAGCCGCGCCAGCTCCTCGGTAGTAGGCTGGCGGCCGTACTCGCTGATCTGGAACGCCTCGGTGAACCGGCAGCCCTCCGGAAC
>JAJFMS010000250.1 GCA_020696885.1 Armatimonadota bacterium
AGCGGGGTGGCGTCCAGGGAGATCACGGACGGCACGCGGCGCATGATGTTGGCGGACAGTAGCGAGGTCACCTGGGTGTGGAAGAGCGCGCCATCCAGGGAGGCGGTCCGCCGGCGTAGCCCGAGGTACGCTCCCAGCGAGGCCCGGAGGGACCAGTTGGAGCGCACGCCGGGCAGTCCCGCCCACCAGCCCGGGGTGCGGTGGTAGGGCAGATCGATATACGACGGCCGCACGCTCCGATCCCGCGCGAGCACCGCCTTGAGGTTATCCGCGTGGGTGACGTGCCCCAGGGAGTACTCCATCGCCAGGCCTAATCTCATCGACGCTCACCACCGCTTTCCACCAACTGCGGCCGTCCGGGAAGGCCTACGGATCCGGGTACCACCTGCTTCATCGCATCCAGCACGCGCGCGGCGTTCCCGCGGGAGTCGAAGCGCTGGACGGCACGACGGCGCGCCGCCTGCCCCATTCCGCGGCGCAGTGCCGCATCCTCGATCAGGAGGTCCAGGCGGGCCGCGAGCCCCGCGTAGTCGCCCGGCGCCAGCAGGTAGCCGGTCTCCCCCTCTGCCACGATCTCCGGGATGCCGCCCAAGCGGGAAGTGACCACCGGCAGCTCGCAGGCCATCGCTTCCAGCGCCACCAGCGAATAGCAGTCCGCCAGGGTCGGCAGGACAAACAGGTCGCTCTGCTGGTAGAGCCGCACCAGCTCGGCGCTGTTATTCGACAGGTTCCGGTGGACCACCACGCCGGGAACCGCCGGCACCTGGTCGCGGGTCACCACGTGAAGCTGCCAGCGGGACTTGGTGCGCGTTTCCCGAGCCCACCGCAGCAGGAGGTCGCCCCCCTTGCGGGCGAAGTCGCCGCCCACGAAGAGCAGGCGAACGGTGCCGTCCCCGGCCCGTGCCGCCGGCTCGGGGTGGTAGAGCTCCAGGTCTACGCCCGGTGAGATCGGCGTGATCTTCGCCGCCGGCACGCCGTAATCGGTGCGCAGGCTTTCGGCTACCCAGTCGCTCCACGGGAAGAGATGCACGGCCTTCTCATAGAGCCGCTCGGTGGCACGGCGCTTCCATCCGCCGAAGAATCTCGCGCGGGCGTGGGTGTAACCGTAATGCTCGCCCATCTGCTCCATCTGGACCGGCGTCATGTCCAGCGCGAAAAACGCGGGCACGCGGCTCACCAGGTCGGGGACAAACTTGGCCGCCCAGGTCGCCCACAACACCGCTTCCAGCTCCCCGATGCCGGCCAGTCCGCGGCGGATCTCCTGAGTACCCACCAGGGTGCCGCGGATGGAAGCCGGGATGCCCGGGAGGCGCTGCAGCCAGCCGCTGCCCTGGTGATAGGAGACCGGGACCCAGGTGGACCGGATGGAGTGATCTCGTCCGACGGCGGCCTGGACGTTCAGGGCATGGGTGCGCAGCCCTACTTGCTGATCCATCACGAAGGCGAAGCTGTACATCGAGCGCTCATCGTTTCCGGTTCGAAGAGAGGGCAGGCCGGGGGAACCAGCCGGTGACCTCACGGGGACTCGTGAGCGGAGATGCGTGCTCCGGGGCTCGTCCCGCGCCCGACCAGAACGGGAGTGGAGACCGAGGACGAAAGCTCCGCCTCGGCCTCGAGCCGGGTCGGCAGCCGCTTGGTGCCCGCCAGCCGGTCGTAGAGCGTCAGGGCCTGGGCCACCACCTGGTCCATGTTGTAGTACTTGTAGGTAGCCAATCGCCCGACGAAATGGACGCCGGGGGTCTGCTCCGCCAGAGCTTTGTATTTGTTGTAAAGCTCGGTGCACTCCCGCTTCGGGATCGGGTAGTACGGATCGCCTTCAGCGCGCGGATACTCGTAGACTACCCCGGTCTTGGCGTGCTCCTGGCCGGTGAGATGCTTGAACTCCGTGACCCGCGTGTACTCATGCTGCTGGGGGTAGTTGACCACGGCTACCGGCAGTACCTGCTCCTGATCCAGCGTCTCGTGCCGGAACTCCAGCGAGCGGTAGGGCAGCTTCCCGAAGCGGTAATCGAAGAACGCGTCGACCGGGCCGGTGAAGATCATCTCGCGGTAGGGAGTGTGCCCCATCACGTCCCGGTAGTCCGTATCGAGCTGGACCGTGATGTTCGGATGGTCCAGCATCTGCTCGAACATCCGGGTGTAGCCATGCATCGGCATGGCCTGGTACGTGTCGCCGAAGTAGCGATCGTCCGTGTTCGTGCGGGTGGGGATGCGCGCCGTGACCTGGGCGTCCAGCTCCGAGGGGTCCAGGCCCCACTGCTTCCGGGTGTAGCCGCGGAAGAACTTCTCGTAGAGCTCCGTGCCGACTTTATTGACGACCACGTCCTCGCTCGTCCGGATCGGCTCCCGCCGCTCGGCCCGGCTATCGTAGAACGCCTGGCACTCCTCGTCGGTTTGCAGGTCCAGGCCGTACAGCTTGTTGATCGTGGTCCGGTTGATCGGGATCGGGAGGAGCTCGTCGTCCACCTCGGCGAGCACCCGGTGCTCGTACGGGCGCCACTCGGTGAACCGGGAGAGGTAGTCCCACACGCGCTCGGAGTTGGTATGGAAGATGTGCGGGCCGTACTTGTGGATCAGGATGCCGTCGTCGTTGTAGCAGTCGTACGCATTCCCGCCGATGTGGCTGCGCTTGTCCAGCACCAGAACCCGTTTGCCGGCTCGACGCGCCAGCCGCTCTGCCAGCACACTCCCGGCGAAGCCCGCCCCCACGATCAGATAGTCAAACATAGCCGCTGCTCAATCCCCTGGCTTCCGCGCCGGCTCCGGAGGTGAGGCCCTCCCGCGCCGTCCGCTGGTCACGCGAATGCGATGCCAGGGAGGACCTTCACCGGGGCGCGGAGGCGTGCAAGCGCGCCGGGGTGGAGCCACGGTGGTAGGTGGAGTGCGGGGTGCCACTTCATTACTGCGGCACGGCCGCTCCCGGGTGGTCCGGGGGCAGGTACTTGAAGCTCTCGCCTCGACGCTGATCCAGATCGGGAACACGGTGTACCGATTGAGCCAGGCGAGCGGAGTTGTGGGTGACCGCCAGGCCCGCCAGTACTAGCGACAGGACCAGTACGGCGACCCGGAACCGGGTGAACGCGCCGGACGCGACCACCACCAGCAGCAGCGGCAGGAAGTGCAGCGAGTAGAGGAACGTCTCGTGCCCGTAGACCAGGTGGAGTAGGAACTGTCCGAGGAGGCAGCCCGCAATCGGAACCCGGTAGGCCCGGCACTTCGGGTGGGTGAAGAGCGCGGAGAACCCGACCCCGACGAGGGCGAACCACACGAGGGAGCCCGCCAGGATGAGCCCGGAGTCCGAGGCGAGCGGGGAAGACTGGATGCTCAGGCCCTCGGCGCCGTGATGGGGCCAGATCGGGTAGGTGCCCACCTCCGGCATGAGCATCACGTGCGAGAACATCACCCGGATACAGTCCAGCAAGCGCTGCGGCGTGAGCGGCTGGAGGAACGTCGCCTCGCCGTTGGTGGCAAGGAAGAAGCGAGAGCTGGGCACCAGCGCTCGCTGCAGCAGCCAGAGAAGGCACGCCAGCCCCAGCGCCCCCAACGTGATCTTCGCAGCCCGCCGCCACCCGGTGCGCGAAAACGTCACCACTAACCCCACCATCCAGTTGGTGACCGTGGCCGTCAGGGTGATGGCGCTGCTCATCGCCAGCCACCAGCCCCGGTCCCGAACGCGCCAGGGAACCAGCGGCATGAGCAAACCGAGCATGATGGTGATCGACCCGAGCGCATAGCTCTCCGGAACGATGAGCCAATGGATCGCCGAGGCACTGCTTATTGCGAGCACCGTGAAAACAGCCGCGTCTAACCGGAAGCAGCCGAGTAGCCGCAGCAGCGTATAGAACACCGCCGTCCACAGCACCGCGACCACGGTCAGGTACAGAGAGAGTGCGTTGACGGCTCTGACGTGCAGCAGCTTGCGGGCCGCGCCGATCGGCACACTGGTCATCAGCGGGAGCAGCGGGTGTACCTGGGAACGAAACTGATCCGCGGTGCGGGACACCATCGTGACTGCATTCCGCGAGCAGTCAGCATCGAAGTAGGTGTCAAACGAAAAGAACAGCGCGGGGGACAACGTGCGCACATGGTGCCAGCACAGCCAACCGGCCAGGCCGCAGAGGCACAGGATAACCAGCAGTTCCGCCCATCGCGCGGGGCGCGTGATGCGGGACCGTGCCGGCAACAGCCCCTCTGCAGGTGGCCGCTCCGTAAGAACTTCCATCGATGGGTCACCAACTCCGTGAAAAGCGCCGCGCTGCTTCGCCAGCGCCGAGGGACGATCAACCCGCGGCTCACGGGTTGACCACTTGCACGTGATTCGCTGCTTGCTGGACCAGTCCGCTCGCTACGCCGCCCGGCACTGCGATCGGGAGCGTCGCCTTCGTTGGCCCGGAGTTCCCGACCACGGTGGCGGATTCGCAAATGGCGACCAGCGCGGCGCGGCCGGAGGTGGCGGAGGCCAGCCGGTTCCCCTCCAGCGTCACGTGACCCGCGAGGAGCATGTTGCCCGAGCCGCCGATGAGCTCGTTGCCCGCCAGGTAGCAGGAACGGTACACGTCGCGCCAGTCGTTCTGCACGATCAGCCCGAGGGCTTCCACATCCACCAGGAGGAGGACGAAGCGGCAGCCGACTGCCCGGAACTCACCCTGGAGCGGTCCCAGGTTCAGCCCGTTCGAGACCATCCGGCGTCCTTGCTCCTGGAGCTGCGCCAGCGGCATGACCTGCCGTCCCCCGCCGTACAGGTGGACGCGACCGAGCAGGTGGCACTGGTCCAGCGTTACATCCGCACGGGTATCGGTGATCACGAGGGCAGCGCTGAAGAGCACCTGGGAGAGCACCGTGATCGCGGCGTTCACCGTACGCAGGCGCTCTTCTTTGTTGGCCTGGGGCTGTGCCGAGATCACCTCTCGCTGCAAGCGGGTGGCGTCCTCCCGGAGAGACCGCTGCTGCTGCGGGTCGATGGCGAGCTGGCTCAGTCCGAACTCGGTGATCCGGTTGAGGACGTCGCCGGCCACCGGCTTTTCGATCTCGAAGAGGCGGGTGGCCAGCAGCTTGACACGGTTCGCCGGGTCCGGTTGGGCGAGGATCCGGTCGAGCTGGAGCGCGGGGAAATCGCGCAGCAGGCGTTCCAACTGCATGAAGTGACTGGACAGCACGGAGCGGCTGATGGAGACCCGCTCCGCCGCCTCGATGATCAGCAGGGCCGTGGGGAGGCCGCTCTGCTCCAACCGGCAGTCTTCCAGCGTGAGATCGCGCACTTCGGAGACGCGGAGCGGGAGCTCCACGCCTTCCGCGAAGAGGTCCAGGTGGCGCAGGGCGAGCGAGGCCAGGCCCCGCGCCTCCAGCGGCTTCTGGCGCAGGATGATCCGGGTACCCCGGCCGCTGCCGCCAATCGCCACGTGCCAGGCGCTTCCGTCCGGCGGGCCGAGTTGCAGGCCCTCCTCCAGGAAGTGCTCACCCGCCAGGAGGCAGATCGCGACGTCCGGAGACGCGCCGGCCTGCATGAGCGCCGCGATCGCCTCCGGCAGCGTGGAGAACTGCCCGCCCTTCCCTACCGTGACCGCGCACGCCACACCGCCGCCGCCGCCACCCGGGTTGAGGGTCGCAGTGAACTGGGCGATCACCGGCAGCGTCATCGCCTCGACGCCGCCGCTCAATGAAGCCTCGACGGTCTGGTACGGGGTGGTGGGGTCGGGCTGCCAGGTAGCGGAGGCGAACCCGCTGGCGTCCGTAACCGCCTCCACCGGCCCCGGGCCGCCGTCCAGCGTGCCCGCGCCCCCGGTAACCGTAAACTGGACCGTCACGCCTTCCAGCGGGCCGCAGGGCGTGCCGACGATCGCCCGGATCGGCTCAGCGACCTGTCCCGGCGACAGGTGCTGCGCGTCGCCGCTGCGAGGGTAGATGCTCGCGATGCGGGAGAGCCGGGTCACCGCATCCTGCACGGTACCGAGCCCCGCCAGGTTGTTACACGCCGGGTCCGCCTCGTAAAAGACGCCGCGGGCCAGGCTGAGATTGCCCACGAAGCGGACCGCCGCCGGCTGGGGCGT
>JAJFMS010000251.1 GCA_020696885.1 Armatimonadota bacterium
GAGTCCGAACCCGGCCTCCAGGTGGTGTTGGAGCAGGTGCCACCCGGCGAGCCGGCGCAGCGAGTGGAGCTCCCCAACGGCCGGTACGCCCGGGCCGACCTCGACGGCTCCGCGCTGCGGGCAGTGATCGAGGCGCTGCCGAAGGCGGTAGACCTGGACCTGTACCCGGTGCCGGGCAAGGAACTCGCCGTGTGGGCCGGTGCCCCGAACGGCGGAGTGTCCAGCCTCACCTCGATTGCTTCGGAAGGCTCCGGGCCGCCGACCATCGAGGCGCTCTCCGCTCGCATCTCGGACCCGAAGACGAACCTGATCGAGATCACTCTGATCGAGGAGGTCTTCAAAGTCAGCGACGCCCGCACCGGCCTGGAAGCCCTCGCGCAGCGCTACCGGACCCTCAGCGGACGACGGGTGGTACTGGGCGCCCTGGGGCTCGGTTTCGTGGCTGTGGCGGTCTGTTTTTCGTTCCTCCGGAGGGGCCGGCGAAGGACCCGGAAAGCTTGAATCGCGAACGGATTTTTGCTATAATAACGACACTGGAAACGGGTATGAAGCGAACTGAAAAGGACTATAGAGATGAACCGGATTACGAAGAAGGAACTGGCTGTAGGGATGTATCAGAAGGGCATGCGCGTGGACTCGATCGCCGAGGTGCTGGGTAGCGATCCGAGCTACGTGGCGAACGTGCTGATCGAGCGCGGGTTCACGCCGGAGTACGTGGATCTCTACACCTCCACCGGCCCCCAGAATCGGTACGCCGCGATGCTGTCGGGCGTGCTGCGGTTCAAGGACGTGGCTGCCGCCCGGGAGTCCGTCCGCAAGATCGATGAGCTGCACACGCAGTTCGAGGCCCAGCGAGACCGGCGCGGCATGCACCAGTGCGAGCTGCTGGCGCTCACCGGCAAGAACCGCGCGGCCGGCATCGGCAAGTGGCAGGAAGCGCGCGTCTTTGGCGACTGGCTCTCCGATCACCTGTACGTGGCGCGGCCGGAGGTGATCCAGCTTAGCATCCCCGAGCTCCGGGAAGACGAGGCGCCCCCGTTGGGCATCGCCGCCTGATGCGTGGGTAGGATCTGCCGAACCGGGGCTGGTTACTGGGGTCCCGGTTCGGCGACGAGCCCCTCGATGATCGCGAGCGCGACCACCACGCACACCATCAGAGCCATGATGCCGAGCCCGATGAGGAACGCGTACCACCGCGAGGCGATCTTTCCCCCCTGGCGTTTGTGTTCGGCGATGGCGGTGCCCTGAAAGACGTTCGCCATGTAGGAGGTGCTGAAGAGCAGCGCCAGGCCGAAGCCGGTAGAGAGCCCCTGTGGCAAGAGCGAGGCGATCACCATCGCCAGCACCGTGGCCACCACCCCGCACACCACGGCCTTCACGGCCGTGGCGCGTTTGCCCAGCCGGCGGTAGTTGAGCGCGACCACGATCGATCCCGCGATCGGTGTGCCCATGAACGTGGCGATTGCTACGGCTCCCGAATCGAAGAGACGATAGGTGTGAGCCGCCGGTAGTGGACTCGCGTCTTCAGCGTAGCCCGGCCGCGAATAGCCGTACGTGATCACGTGCGGCGGCTCAGCGGCGGTATCCGGCGCCGGCGTCACCGCCGGCTGGAGAGCGTCGAGCGGCAGCCATTCCTCGCTGCCGACTCTTCGGACCTGATCCGTCCCCGCGACGGCTCCCTGCGCCTGCAGCTCCAGCAATTGCGGCCAGGTGTAAGGGCCGTGCTCCGCTCCGTTCTGCAGCACCTGATATTCCACCGTCGGTTCCCTTCGGTTGGTCGTTGGGCGATCTCCGCACGCTGCGGCCACTTACTCCCCCGCCTCGTTCAGGGACGATTCTCCGCAGGCGGAGCAAGCTCCTTCGGCTGCAAAGCGTCCAACCAGAACCGGAGCGGCAGCTACCCGATCGGATGAGCGCGCGGGACGCTATTCCCGCTGGCGGACCGTCATGCAGCGACGCTGAAGGCGCGTCTCCGGTCGATAGGCAAGCGGCCGTACGGGAGGAAGCAGACCCCATAGCGCGCAAAAGGAATCTCGGCTCGGGAATGAGCCCTGGTGGTCTCCAGCCTTATACCCTCGTACTGTGCTCGCGCTTCCGCGGCCGGTTGCCCGAAGGTCATGTGGACTGCCCGGAGCATTTGGAGTAACGGAGTCGCGCCCTATGAGGACCTGGTCTGCCCGCATCACCGCGTTGTCGGTATCTGCACTGGGCCTCGCGCTCGGTTCCCTGCCGGCTCGCAGCGCCCCTCCCGCGCCGGCGATCAGGGCTCCGGAGCCGGCGCCGCTCGCTGCCGATCGGGTAGAGCTTGCGCTGCCTGCACCTGCCGGGCAGATCGCGGTGGGCGCCGGAGGGCGCTTCCTCATTCTGCACCTCCCGACGGCGCGAAAGCTGGCGATCTTCGATGCGAACACTGCAAGGATCGTCCGCTACCTCTCCCTGGCCTCGGACTCCGTACGCGTTACGGCCGGTGCGGAGAAGCTGTTCGTCGCCGCTCCGGCAGAGCGCGTCTTGCAGCGCTACAGTCTCGCCACCTTTGAGAAGGAGCTCGCGGTGGCCCTCCCCGTGGAGACGAAGCTGCACGCCATGCTCATGGGGTCCAACTCCCGCGGACCGCTGATGATGGCCGGCACCGTTCTCCGCTTCTACGATCCCATCACCCTCCGCGAGCAGAAGTATGAGTGGAGCGACGACGCGCTCGGCATCGGCGACCAGTATCCCCCCGTCGTCGAAGTGAGCGCCGACGGGCGCACCTTCACGTCACGCACACCGGGGCTTTCCTCGGGAGACCTGCGGATCTTCCGGTTCCAGGACCGCTCCATCCGCAGGTCTGGGGCGGAGGGGCAGTCGTCGAACGCCTATCTGCTCCCTAATGCCGACGGGTCCGCGATATTCAGCGCCAATCGCATCCTCACGCCGGATGGTAAGCCGACGCAGAACGCCCTCGACACCCCTCGCGCCTCGGCCTGGCTCCTCCCGGCGGCCCAGGGCCGCTACTACCTCTCCCTCGTCAAGACCCAGAACCAGGGCGCCAACTCCGACGACAAAGCGCATCTGGAAGCGTCTCTGAACATTCTGGGGCAGGAGCGGGCACTGCTGCCCCTGCCGGCGCTGGCGCCCTCTCTGGAAGGGCTGGTCAACTTTTCGTCCGGTCGGGTGCAGTCGCTGGAGCAGCACGTGGTATTCCTCCCGGCCTCGGAGCTGATCGCCATCCTCCCGGTGGCGCGGGACCGGCTCATCCTCCACCGGATGTCCATCCGGGACGCGCTAGAGAAGTCGGGCCTGGATTACCTGGTGGCCACCAGTAGTCCACCGGCGACCTTCTCGCCGGGTAAGGAGCTCACGTATCAGTTGCAGGTGCTCTCGAAGCGCGGCGGCGTGAAGTTCAACCTGGACTCGGGGCCCGAAGGGATGACGATGACCGCCGGGGGCCTGCTGCGATGGAGCGTCCCGGCTGCGTATCCGGGCAAGGAAGAGCACGTGATCATCACGCTCAGCGACGCCACCGGGCAGGAAGTCTTCCACACGTTCCGCCTGGTGCGGAAGTAGCGCCTCCCTCCACCTCTCGCGGAAAGGCGCACGTCGATCAGGCCTCCGCGGACAGCCCGAGTCGTTCCAGGCAGCTCCGCAGGATCTCGGGCTCCCAGTCCGGGCGGTGCCCGCTGCGGGGATGGGTAAGGCTGCTGCTGATGCGCCCCTGCATGTGCAGGAAGTGCGCGGCGGAGTGCTTGTAGGCCGGCACCGGCGTGCGGAACGCCACGTTCCCCAGGTACTGCAGCGCTTCGGCCAGCTCCAGGTAGGCCGGGTCGCCGGTCTCCCAGAGTCGATCGCGCTCCGCAAACTTCTCCGGACAGAACGTGGCGAGGCCCAGCAGGTAGTCGCTGCCGTACTCCACCATGTCGATGCCCAGGTCGTTGCCGGTGTAGACCCGGAAGTCCGGCCGGTGCTGATCGCGCAGTTCCAGGCGGCGGAGCTCCACCCCCTTGCTGAGCGAGGAGTGCTTGGCGCCCACCAGCTCCGGGATATCCAGCATGCCGCGGAACGTCTCTTCGTCCCAGATCTCGCCGTTGGGGGCGAACATCTTGCCCAGCTCGAAGCCGATCACCTGGCCCTGGTCTTTGCAGGCTTCCCGGTAGACCGCCACCTTCTCCGTAGGGCTGAGGGCATGGGTCCGCGAGGTTTGGAACAGGATCGGTGTCCCGCCATAGGCGTGGATCCGGTCCATCTCCCGGCGGTAGAGATCGACGACCTCTCCCTCGCGGCCCTCGATGAACGCACCGGCTACGAACTCCGCCCCCGGCCCGAGGGCCTCGACGGTCAGCCGCAGCACGCGCTCCTTCTCCTCGTCTGAGAGCAGGTTCGCGTAGCCGGTGTCCATGTTCACGGCGTTCACCAGCCCGGCCGCCCGGGTGGCTTGCAGGTGGCGCGAGAAGTCCTCCTCGGCGATGGAGCCGTCGGCGTTGAACGGTAGAAGCGCCGCGGCGATGCCGTGGATCTTGCGGCCGTGCCGGATGCGGGCGTAGAAATCGGAAAGCGAGGACATGGAGCGCTCCATCGGACTCGAGGTGACGGGGAATTATCGACGCAGAACCAGCCGCCGACCAAGGAATTCCCCTACGCAGCGGTCCCGCGGCCGCCCGATCGTCAGTCGCAGTCGCGGCCGCCGAAGAGCTGGGCGACCTCGTCTTCGTCCAGGGTGAGGAACACCGGGCGACCGTGAGGACAGGTGTGCGGGTGTCGGGCGTGGCGCAGGTCTTCCAGCAGGCGCACCACTTCGGTGGTGCCGAGCTTCTGGCCCGCCTTCACAGCCGACTTGCAGGAGCGGCCGGCAGCGGCCAGCGCCACCTCGTCGCGGCGCAGCTTCACCTGGCCGCCCTGGGTGCGCTCCGTCAGCTCGTCGGCCAGGTCGCGGAACACCGCCTCGTAGTTGCGGCCCAGCAGGGTGCGCGGCACGGAGCGGAGCACGTAGCGGCTGCGGCCGAACGGCTCCACCTCGAAGCCCAGATCGCCCAGGAGCGCGCGGTGCTCCTCCAGCGCCAGCGCCTGGGCGCGATCCACCTCCAGCGTGGCCGGGATCAGCAGCGCCTCGGAAGGGTCGCGCCGGGCGCCTTCGGAAGTCATGCGATCGAACAGTACCCGCTCGTGAGCTACGTGCTGGTCGATGATCCAGAGGCGCCCGCCGCCTTCCGCCAGGATGAACAGGTCCTGCGACTGCCCCAGCAGCCGCAGCTCCGGAATCGCCGGCTCGGGCTGGCGCGCCAGCTCCGCGGGCGGGATCGCCTCGCTCCGAGGGGTTGGTTCGGGCTCCGAAGGGGCCGGCGCGGACCAGCGGTATCCGGGCGACGTGTCCGGGCTCGGCTCCGGGAACGGCGTGCGCGCCGGGGTGCCGGGCGACCACGAAGGCCGACCGCCGGACGTCTCGCTCCGCCCGGAGGGAAGGTGCTCGAACGGGTCTACTTCCTCGGGGCCGCCGGCTCCGGGCGCACCGCGGCTCCAGGTCCGGTACCGCTCCTGCGGCGACGGGCCGCCGATCGCGCTGTCGGCGAACGGAAGCGGTGTGCCGGCCGGCGGCGCCTCCGGGGCGAACGCGGCGGGCTCCTCGACCCGGGACGCCCGCGACGTGCCCGGCAGCACCGGGTTGGCGCCCTGCGCCGGATCGGTGCGCAGCGCTTCCTGCACGGCGCGCAGCACCGCCTCGTGGATGGCGCCTTCGTCTTGAAAGCGGACCTCCGTCTTGGCCGGATGCACGTTCACGTCCACCGCGCCGGGTGGAACGTCGATGAACAGCAGCGCCACCGGGTGCCGCCCGTGCGGCATCGTGGAGCGGAACGCGTTGTCCAGCGCCTTGTAGAACAGGGGGGAGCGGACGGAGCGGCCGTTGACGTAGAAATGCTGGAGCGCGCGGTTGGCGCGGGTGAGCGTGGGCCGGCCGACGAAGCCGGTGACCCGCATGGCGTCCGTCTCGCCCAATCCGGTCACGCTGCGCGGCACAGCCGGATCACCGACCCGCAGCAGGTCGCGGGCGATGCCGCGGCCCAGC
>JAJFMS010000252.1 GCA_020696885.1 Armatimonadota bacterium
GTCCGTCCGGTCAGGAACGCGCGCTGCCGCCGGAGTCGTGCGGCGCTGTGGATGCTCTTGGTGATGCAGTAGCGGATGTCGAACGACTCCTCATCCAGAACCAGGGTGCAGCCGCCACGGAACCAGAAATCCGGGTCGCGGTGGCCAGACCTCGCGCCTAGCTCTCGCGAGGCTTCATTGAAGTACTCCGGCCGGCGCTGGGTGAGCGTGATGACCACGTACCGAAGGAGGTCACCGTCCGGCCCCACCCGGCGGGCGACGCGGATGGCGTGGACCTCCACTTTGAGTGCCGGATCCAGCCCCAGCATCGCGAGCACGGAGTCGTTCCGCCCGGATTTCAGCCATTTGTGCACCTCTCTGCAGCGGGTCAGCATCCGAGTATGGATCTTCCGCCGGTCGGCCAGCCGCGCGGAAAACCCGGTCAGGACCTCTTTCAGCCCGGAGAACCGGCCCAGCCGGTTCTCTTCCTGGGAGGGGCACATCCAGCGGAGGCTGTCTTCCGAGAGCGTCCGCACCTCGCGCGGATAGATACCGCGCCGGCGGAACGCTTCTATCAGCGCGAGCCGGTTCCCGCGGTCGTCGTCTCGCACCAGGTCGAAATCCGCGGTAATGAGGGCCCGCAGGTACTCGCCGAAGGTGATGTCTACCGGCGGCAGGTAGTCCAACGCGCGGATGCACATGTTCAGCACGTGCTGCGCGGCCTTGGCGGCTTCCTGGGCCAGCCGGTTCACCAGATCGGGATGGATATCGCCCTGCGGGAGCACGCCCGAGCCGTTGGTGGCCAGGCGGAGGAGGTCGGCCACGCGGGACTTGTAGATCGAGAGGAACGCGTCGAAGATCGCGGCCACCAGGATCGCGCCCCGGGCGTGCGGCTCGAATTCGCGCTGCATCTCGGACGGGTCCGGGCACTTCGGATGCCAGACGCGGTTCTTATCGAACTCTCCCAGCGCGCTGCGCAGCGCGCCGTGACGGCCGGTGGCCGCGCCGAACTGCATCGCCAGCTCCCCGAGCACGTTCTGCCGCTCCAACTCCCCACGCGTCTTGGCGACCTGATGCCGCAGCACCTCTGGAAACGTGAAGTGCTGGAGCATCGCGACAATGTCCGCAAACGCCTCGTGGAACGCCAGCACGTCCGGATTGGTAGGCTCGATGAACCGGCGGTGCATGCCGTCCAGTAGCGCGTGCGTGACTTCGTGCGCCACGATGTCGTGGGAGAGGCAGGTGAAGACGAGGCCGCCCGGAAAGTGCGCGCCCGGATCGTCGGCCCCTGCCGGGAAGTACCCAAAGAGCAGCGCCTTCTTCTCCGGGCTGTAGAAGGCGTTCGCCTCCCGCAGGGCGTGCGGGTAGATCCGCAGTCGCTGTACGTAATCGTCCTGCCACTCTCCTTGCGCATCCTTATACCGGTGAGTTGCCCAGATGGCGGGGCGTCCCAGGGCCCGCTCGAAGTGACGGATCGTGAGCATCGAAACCGCATAGACCATCTGCTGATGGAACTGCGGGTTGCCTTCCGACGGCTCCAGGCCATCCTGCGCCAGCAGGTTCGGCTCGTTGAGGTCCACCGGCTCGTAGAAGCAGCGGCTGGCGGGGTCGTAGTCCACCACCTCGACGTACTCGCCGACGGGACCTGGCTCCAGGTGGGCGCCGGTGGTCACCGGTTCTGGCTCGGCCAGAGAGCCGGCGGCGCAGTCCCCCTGGGACGCGGCCGCTTCCCAGGGAATCTTCAGCGTGGTCTGGTTGATGATCGCCGTCTCGAGCCGGGTGTCCAGGCTTGGGTCCAACGCGTAGACGCGCAGCCGTCGGAAGGGCGGATGTGGAATCGGTACCGGACGTCCCTTCCCGCTCGCGGCCGGCGGGGGCGTCGAAGTTTCGCTCATCGCTCTCTCCAACCCTCGGGGGCATCGTCGCCCCGGAGGCAACGAACAGGTAGTCTTGCGTCTTCCTGACCGTGAGGCCAGTCCCCACGATTTGCCGCAGATCGAGCCGACATCCGCCCGATCAAGCAGTACCTGCATAGGGGAGTACGCTCAGGAGCCGGCTGCTTTTCATATAGGGGGAGGCCCAATGAAGCGAATTTCACAGAACGGGGCGATGTGCAGTCGCTGCGGGGAAAGAGCGGGTTCGATGTGAGCGTCCCGAATTCCGGTAAAACGCGCGAGGATGGGGTACACACAGAGTGTCCCTGCCTGGCCGCTCCCGTCCGGGCCTGCTTCGAAAGTCAGGATTCATGCCGAAACTCACCGTCGCGACGATGACCTGGGCGCACACACCGAAGGAGGCGGACCTGCTCGCTTCTTCCATGGCCGCGCTGGCGGAGCATGGGTTCCCCATCGTCCTCGCGGACGGCGGCTCGATCGGCGGGTTTACGGACCGGCTGCGGGCGCTGCACGACGTGACCACCGTGATGCCCCGTCTCGGTCCGGGTCGGCTCGTGGGTCAGATCGAGTCCGCCATGGCCGGCGCAGCGCGGCCGAAGCCGGAATACGTGCTCTACACCGAGCCGGACAAGGAGTGGTTCTTCCGCCACCGTCTGGCGGATTTCGTGGCCGCGCTGGAGCGGCAGGCGGGCGTGGGCGTGCTCCTCGCCAGCCGGGATGAGGCCAGCTTCGGCACCTTCCCAGCCGGACAGCGGCTCACCGAGGGGCTGTTCAACCAGTTGGCCGCGCAAACGATCGGGGCCGCCGGGGATACCCTGTACGGCCCGATGTTCGTGCGGGCGGACCTGGTGCCCCACGTGACGGAACTGCACGAGGACATGGGCTGGGGCTGGCGGCCGTACCTGATGGCCATCGCGCACCGGCTGGGCGCCGGCGTGGCGTACCACCTGGCGGACCTCCCCTGTCCCGAGCACCAGCGGGGCGAGGACCACGAAGCAGCCCGCATCTACCGGGTGGAGCAGCTCGCCCAGAACGTGAAGGGCCTGGCCCTCGGAATGAAGGCGGACATCATCCACGAGAAGTTCCACATCTAGGCACTGCGCGCGATGTGGGGTGTTGGGGAACGGCAGCATCCCCCGGGAGGTGCTGCCGTTAACTGTAGCAGGCGCGTCGCCAGACCGCCCATGTTCTGGATGGTTTGTGAACCCTCCTGCAAAGCTGCGACTTCCCCGGCCTCCGCGAGCGGCCACCGTTCCCGCTGGCCGTCACGCCGACCGTGGCGAAGCGTCTCGTGCGGCACCGTTACTCGATCGGGTCATCCGTGGACTGTGAGAGTAGGTTCGGGCTTCAGCAGTGCCCATGAGGTGGAGGCTTGATGAAGACGTGGACTGAGCGTCCTGGATCGAGGAACTATTGGTGCGGCACCTGCGATGCGATGACCGAGCACGACATTCTGCGAGATTACCGCGATCGTCTTGTGTGTCGGTGGTGTCTACCCATCTCTACCCCAGGCATCCACGCGCAGATGAACCTATGGAAAGATAGGATCAAGCAGCAAGGGCAATGTGAAGAGTGCGGAAAGACGGCGCCGGTAACTCGTGAGAAGTCGAGCACCCCATACGTCTCCTGCCAGGTCTGCGGAACGCGCGAGGACCAGCATCAGAAGCGTACCGAGCCCCCCGAGGGACGGCGGGACGAGGCGTTTTCCTGGGAGATCCTCCCGCCAGGGAGCATCCTGGATCGCATCCGATCCATTCGGGGTGGCCCAAGCGAGGTCACCGAGGAAATTAAAGAGAGGGCGGAGCGGCTGACGTTCATTGATAGCCTCGGACCTCTCCGGTGGTGGCGAGGAATACCACTCCGAGGCAACCGGGAGTATTTCGTCGCCGAGTTTGACCGGTGCGTGATTGCTGACAGCCCGACCGTCGGCAACGCCATCTACATCTATGGCAAGGAGCCAGAGAAGCTTGATTGGCAGGGCGTGTTCGGCGGGACGAAGATGAACGCGCTGGCTCTTGGAGCCAAGCGTATCGTCCACCAGGGAGAATGGCGAGCGAAGCTCCGGGAGGCCTGGTTGCGCTATGGAGCGTGACAAACGCGCCACGGCGGGTGCGGTCGAGGCAGGTCGTTATCCCAACGCAGCGGGTAGGCGGAGAATCCAGGGCGGGGCCTAACCGTCGCTACTCGCGAGCGCGTAGACGGTTGGTGTCGCTTCACGCAAACGAGGCACAAGGAGGGTAGCCTGCCGCCGGTATCTCTGTCTCTCGTTGTGCGGCGTCGGACTTCGCTCGCGCTGCTACCAGTCGCTTTCGTTCCCACACCCGCTCCCGGAGGGTCTGCGGGTCCACCGGGGCCTCCAGCTCGGCCAGCACCTCCCGACGTGCCGCAACGGCCTCGGACACCTGGCGCTGGTATTCCCAGACGGTCTGCACCTCGCCACGGTCTGCGAGGTATTCGTAGTCGCCGCTGCCCAGGCGGTGGATGCTGGCGGCGCGGGACTTCAACACTTCCGGTGGCGCGGTGTAGCAGACAAACCCGCCGACGCGATCGCACTGCTCCCGGTCCCACCGCTGCTGGCGATGCTCCGCTGCGTGGTCATGCACCCAGCGATGAGGCTGAACCAGACGGTGGTCCAGCCCCGGGGTCTGCCAGCGGATGGTGCGAGTCGGGGGACCGAGCCGCGGCAGCCGTTGCTTCAAGCACTGGAGCGCCCCATGATCGTGCGGGGTCAGGTGCTCCGGCACGAGCAGTACCGGATCCGAGCGATCGGCATCGAACGGCGTGGGGCAGAGGTGCTCGCCGTGCAGCAGCACCACCGTGCCGGGCTGACGCTGGTACGCAAGTCCCCAGAGGAGCCGCGCCAGCAGGCGGGCGCCCGCGGTGTCCGTGAGCACGTGCCACGTATCGTGGAAGTAGTTGGTGCTGAACAGCGCCTCCGTGCCGGGTCGCAGTGTCACCACCCTGAATAGTCGCCCTCCCGCCTGCGCTTCGCGCAGGTGGAGCTTCATTCCCTGTTCCATGGCCCAGCCTCCCTGCTCAACGACACTATCGCGCGGGAGGGGCCGGCTGTTAAGCGAGATTCCACCTTCCGACCGGGGGACTGCATGGACCCGTGCGGGACCCGGCACGTCCAGTCACCGGGCGCGACGACGCTGCCTGGGAGGACGGGATGTCTCCGAAAGGCGCGTGCTGCGCCGGGTAATCCAGCGGCTGGGCGCCGCCACCGGAGTGCCGCTCCGCGCCGCCAGCGGCGGGTGCCGTCTCGGTATGACTTCTGCGGCTGGGGGACGGCGGCTTCGGTCGTGTAGGAGATTCGACGCCCGGCGGCGGATGGACTCCTGACAAGACACCCGCGGCGACGGCTGCGGCAGGAGAGACCGATGAAGCTTTCTCGACGCAACTTACTGATGACCGGCGCCGCGGCCGGCATCACCCTCGCGGCGGCGGACAACGCCGGCGCCCAGACCGGGACTCCCGCCGCGAGCAGCGGCGCCATCCCGGTGCCGGCGCCCCGGATTGCCCGGTTCGAGCGCCTGGGGTTCGGGATGTTCGTGCATTGGGGCCTCTACTCGCAGATCGGGCGCGGGGAGTGGGCCAAGAACAACCAGAAGATCCCCACGGACGAGTACATGAAGCTGATGAAGACCTTCACCGCGAAGGACTTCAGCGGCCGGGAGTTTGCCCGGATGGCCAAGCGGTCGGGGATGAAGTACATCACCCTCACCAGCCGTCACCACGATGGGTTCAGCCTCTACGACACCCGCGGTCTCTCGAAGTACGACGTGATGCACACGCCGGCCCGCCGGGACCTGATCCGGGACTTCACGGACGGCTGCCGCAAGGAGGGCATCCTCCCGATGCTCTACTGCACCACGCTGGACTGGACCGATCCCCGCTTCGAGAGCGACTTCCCGGCCTACCTGCAATACCTGCGAGACAGCATCGAGCTGCTCTGCACCCGCTACGGCCAGATCGGCGGCTTCTGGTTCGACGGCAACTGGAGCAAGCCCAAAGCGGACTGGCAGGAAGACAAGCTCTACGGGGTGATCCGCAAGCACCAGCCGGAGGCGCTCATCATCAACAACACCGGCATCGGGGCCGGCGGGAAGCTGGGCAATCCGGA
>JAJFMS010000253.1 GCA_020696885.1 Armatimonadota bacterium
CAGCTCCGCGCGGCTGGTGGTCCACCGCGCCGCGCCGTGACGGCGGGCGAAGTCCTCCGCCAGGGCTGGGGTGCGGCTCTGGAAGCTCACCAGACGACTGTTGGCCTGGGCGTTGATCGCGGGAGCGCCGCGCTGGTCTGTGATGTCCCCACAGCCAAGGATTCCCCATCCGAGCATGATCGTAATTGGATCCCTTGGGATTTTCACCGCAGAGACGCAGAGGGCGCAGAGAGGGAAGGAAGGGTCAACCACAGATGGACACAGATAAACACTGATGAAGGCAAGCGAAAACTGAATTGGGGTAAGCCGGAGGTCCCGACCTGCATTCCCTTCTCATCCGTGTACGTCTGTGTTTATCTGTGGTTTGTTTTCTCCGCGTCCTCTGCGTCTCCGCGGTTAATCCCTGATCTCAGAACAGCTCCTGGATCACTTCGCCTTCCACCGGCAGGCCCAGCGCCAGGACGTCTGTGCGGGTGATGCCGATCGACTCCAGCATCGTGGAGCAGACGTCCGCCGGGGTGATCGGGCGAGAGGCTGGGTATTCGCCGCGGTCGTCGCTAGCGCCGATTGCCTGGCCGCCGCGCACGCCGCCTCCGGCCACGATGGCCGAGTAGCAGTTTTGCCAGTGATCGCGGCCCGACTGGGGGTTGATCTTCGGGGTCCGCCCGAACTCACCCATCGCCACCACCAGCGTGTCCTCGAACATCCCACGTTCACGCAGATCATCGAGCAGCGCGGAGAAGGCCTGGTCGAACGGCAGGCACTGGCGCTCCGCCAGCATCTCGAAGTTGCGGTAGTGGTTGTCCCAACCGCCGTCTCCGGCGTCTTCTTCGGACTCCACGTGCTGGCTCCAGTTCACCTGCACGAACGGGACGCCGTGCTCCACCAGGCGGCGAGCCAGCAGGCAGCTCTGCCCGAAGCGATGCCGGCCGTAGCTGTCGCGCATGCGGGCAGACTCCCGGCCCAGGTCGAACACCTTCCGGCCGTCGCTGTCCGTCATCAGGGAGAACGCCTGGTCGTAGAAACGGTCGAACGCCAGCGTCTCCCGGTTGGAGATCGAGCCTGCGGAAGCAGCGTCCCGCAATAGCCGCTTGCGCCGGTCGACCCGCGCTTCCGTGATCCCCTCGGGGCGATCGGTGTCCCCCAGCAGTACGCCTAGCTCCGGGTCGTACTTCACCCGGAACGGGTCGTAGACCGAGCCGAGCACTCCGCCGCCCTCGCCCAGAATCCGGCGGTGTCCCTGCTCCATCGGCTCACCCACGGTCACGAAGGTGGAGAGGGTCGGCTGGAAGCCGCGGATGCGGTTGACGATGGCTCCCATGTGCGGATGCACCTGGCCTGCGGCTGGGGTGCGGCCGGTCATACCGATGGTACCGGCCAGGCCGTGGTCGTTGGTGCCGCGGTGGAGGCTGCGGAGGATGGCGTACCGGTCCGCGCGGCGAGCCAGGCGCGGCAGGAGCTCCGTTACCTGGATTCCCGGCACGTTGGTGCCGATCGCGCGGTAGGGGCCGCGCCATTCGGAGGGGGCTTCCGGCTTGGGATCCACGGTGTCGAGGTGCGGCGGGCCGCCCCACAGCCAGACCAGGATGACCGCCTTCGGACGGCGCGCCGTAGCGGCCAGCACCGCGTGCTGCGGCGCAGTCATGCCCAGCGCGCCCAGGAAGCCTGCCTGGATGAGACCCCGGCGACTGATGCCGCTGCAATTGCGTTGTCTGGATTCCCCGATCAGCAGCATCCGTCAGTCACCCTATCGTCATTGATCCACGGAGACGGGCCGCAGCGCCAGTCGATTATACGGCGGTAGCTTACACTCGTCGACCCGCGGCACCGCGGAGCGGCGTCAGGCGAGAGAGGCGAACAGATGAGCTTGCGATTTCACGGCTATGCCGTAGCATTGACCGCTATATTCCTATCCCTACCCGCGCTGGTCGCGGCACAGAGCCCGGTGCAGTTCACCCTCCAGCCCTGGCCGGTGGACGAGGGAAGCGCTGCCCCCTACTACAAGCGCGCGGAGGTGGCCGGGGTGGACACGGACGCCCAGGGCAACGTTTACATGTGCCACCCCACCCGCTTGCCGGTGGTAGTATTCGATCGCAACGGCAACTACCTGCGCTCCTGGGGCGGCGGCGGCCAGCTCACGGAGCCGCACTCGGTGCGCATCGACCGGGACGGCAACGTCTGGATCCCGGACATCCGGCTGCACCAGGTGAAGAAGTTCAGCCCTACTGGAGTGCTGCTCCGGGAATTCGGCGTGAAGAAGAAGAGGGGGAACGATCTCGCCAACCGCTTCAACGGCCCCACGGATGTGGCGTTCGGCCCTACCGGCGACATCTACATCTCGGACGGCTACGGGAACTCGCGGATTGTTCACCTCGCCGCCAACGGCACCTACATCGGTGAGTGGGGCAGTCACGGCTCGGACCCCGGCGAGTTTCGCACGCCTCACTCCATCGCCGTGGACGCCACCGGGCTGGTCTACGTAGCCGACCGCGGCAACGGCCGGGTCCAGGTGTTCACCCCGAGCGGCGAATTCGTGCGGATGTGGGAGACTGAGGACACCCCGTGGGGCCTCGAGATCGGCCCGGATGGACGGATGTACATCGCCCACGGCTACCCGTTTACGGTGTCCATCTATGACCTCCAGGGCAACCTGATCACGCACCAGGGCACGAAGAGCAAGGGCCGTCCCGTCGGCTCCTTCGCGCAACCCCATATGCTGGCCGTGGACCAGAACTACATGTACACCGCGGAGCTCCGCGGCCACCGCGTCCAGAAGTTCCGCGTAAGCAACTGACCGTGTTGGGTGTTGAGTGTTTAGCTGGCGCACCATCGGGAAGCGGGGCGTGCTTCCCGATGGTGCACGGGATACCCCTGGATCCCGGCGGCGCGATTGAACGTCCTTGATTACCCGGTTCAGCCCGAGGCAGCTTCACACCGTCTCTATCCTGACCAATCCCGTAATCCTGTCCAAAACCCTCTCCCTGCGCCTCTCCGCGTCTCCGTGGTGAACAAGCCCTCAACCCGGATGGTCCAGCAGCAGCGTCAAGCACTTCGCGCTGCCGCCCGCTTTCAGGAACTCGTCCAGCGGGGTGGCGTAGGGGGTGAACCCGATCTCCTCGAGCGCCGCTTCGAACCGCGGGCAGCCGGTGTTCAGCACCACACTCCTTCCCAGCACCACGGCGTTCGCGGCGAATCGACCGGCCTCATCCGGCTCCAGCTCGATCCGGCGGCTGAAGTTCGCTTCGATCACCCGGCGGGCGTACTCGTCGAAGGCGGGCGGGTAGTAAGCCACCGTGGCCGCGTCCAGGGGGCAGAAGCAGGTGTCCAGGTGGTAGAACGCGGCGTCGACGAGCTGTAGTGAGAGCACCCGCACGCCGAGCCGCTCCGCCACCTCGGTGTGCGCCGCCACGTCGCTCCGCCAGTAGTAGCCCGCAAAGAGCGTGTCCCCCGCGAAGAGCGCGTCTCCTTCGCCCTCGAAGACCTGCCCCTCCGGCAGCGTCTCCACCTCGAACCCGTTCGCTCGGAACCACTCGCCAAACAGCGGCGCCTCTCCTTGCCGCTCCGGGTGACGGAAGCTGCTAAGGATCGCCCGGCTTCCGCGGATCAGTCCGGCGTTGGCGGTAAACACCATATCCGGGAGCCCCGCAAGCGGCTCTGCCAGCCGGACGTCGGCCCCTAGCCTCTCCGCCAGTAGCCCGTGGAGCGCGGACCACTGCTCTGCGGCGCGGGCGGGACTCACCGCTACCTTCCGGTCCATCCACGGGTTGATCTCATAAAGGACCGAAAAGTGAGCGGGCGGCACCATCAACAGCCGCGGGCGATCGTCAGCGCGCTCCGCCATCAGCCTCCTCCAATCCCCGGCAGCCGACCAGCTCCCGAAAGAACGGCTCCACGTCCGTTACCAGTCCCACGCTCTGGAAGCTGCCCCGGTCCGCGAGCTTCGTGACCACGCTGGCGTTGATGTCTACGCACGCGATGCGGCAGGAGGCCGGCAGCAGGTTCCCCGTGGCGATGCTGTGGAGCATCGTCGCCACCATCAGCGCGAAGCCGACCCCCTGCACCTTCTCGGCCATCACCTGCTGCGCCCGGACCATGTCCGTGATCACTTCCGGCAGCGGACCATCGTCCCGCACGCTGCCCGCGAGGATGAACTCCACGCCATGCTCGATACAGGCGTGCATGATGCCCGCGGTCAGCTCTCCACGCCGGACCGCCTCCCGCAGTCCGCCCAGGCTTCGGATCCGGTTGATGGCGTGCAGGTGGTGCTGATGGCCGGCTTCCACCGCCCGGCCGTCGTCCATGTGCACCCCCAGCGCCGTGCCGTAGAACGCCCGCTCCACGTCGTGCACCGCCAGCGCGTTGCCGGCGAACAGGAGGTCGATGTAACCCGCTTCGATCAGCCGGATCACGTGCGGGGAGGCGCCGGTGTGGACGACCGCCGGGCCGGCCACCAGGAGGATCTTCTGCCCGGCTTCGCGCGTGAGTCGCATCGTCTCCGCTACGGCGCGGATCGCCACCGACTTCGGCTTCTCCGCCGAGACCTCGCTCGCCATGAACTCGAACGGGTCGGTCTTCCGGACGTTCCGCTCCATCGGCTGGACGCGCACGCCCTGGTGACCCACCACCACCGTGTCGCCGGCTCGCACGTCGGCGAACCGCAGGGATCGCGCTTCACCGCTGGAGGCGTCAAGGCGGATCGCGCAGTCCATCCGGACCGGCGTCACCGGCAGCCACTGCTCGCCCTGCCGCACGAACGTGGGATGGTTGCTGGTGACGTGGAAGCCGGACGGGAACACGCCATCGGCAGGGGCCGGCTCCAGGCGCGCGTCCTCCTCCCGCACGAGCACGGCGCCATGGTGCTGGATGCGGCCCAGCACGCTCGACAGCGCTTCCTCGTCCGCCGCTTCGACCCGGAGGCGCGCGTAGCTGAGGTCCTCCCGCGTCCGCCCGACGGTCAGCTCCTCCACGTGGAACCGGCCGGCGTGGAGGGTGATCTCGTCCAGCACTTTTGGGAGCAGCAGCGAGTCCAGGATGTGGCCGCGTAGCTCCACCACCTCGGAAACCATCGCGTTACCTTCCTTCCCGGCCCAGATCCGAGTAATGGAGTGTTGGAGTAACGGAGTAGTGGAGTGCTGGAAAGGCGGCCGAAGGGCCGCACCAGTCCCCATTACTCCCGCACTCCATTACTCCAACACTCCTCACTCCAACACTCCCTTGTACCCATTATTTCCAGGGGGCCGGCATTCCGTCGGAACTGTGCTTTCGCCCCGCGTCAGGCGGTGGTTTCCCTGCTTGCCGCCGTTCGTAAATCAGGCTACAAGTAGCTATGCGCCGGCCGTGGTACGTCTACCCGCTGCTCTTCTGCGGCATCCTGTTCCTGCTGGGAGCGATCTTCCGGCCGGTGTTCGGTGTTACCAGCACCGCGCCGGGCGCCATCGTCACCGGTCCGGAGGGACAACTGGAGGTGCTGTCCGGCAGCCCTCTCGCACGGGCGGGGGTGGTTACCGGGGACCGTTTTATCAGCGGTGAGACGGTGCAGATCGCCGAAGCATCGGACGGCCCCCCGACGCTCAAGTGGAAGCAGGGCATTCCCCGCTCCGGCACGCTGGATATCCACCGCGGCGCCGCCCGGCTCACCCGCGAGGTTCGTCCGGCGCCGCCCGCCTGGCCGGTCCGCCTGGCATGGTGGGTGACCGGACTGCTGAACGTGGCGCTCACCACCATGGCGCTCGCCCTGTTCTGGCAGCGTCCGCGAGACGGTCGGGCGATCCTGCTGGGGCTGGTGCTGCTTGTCGCCCCGGTCTTCTCGCTTCCCCGGGAGCCGCGGCTCCTCCCGCTGGCGCTGGCGGCTCACTTCTTCGCGGTGTTCCCGGACGGCGGGGAGCTCACCCGCCGCCGGCGCTGGTGGCGGGCCGTGGCGATCTACACGCCGTTTGCCGTGTTCGGCTTCCTCGGGGCGGCCCTGGGCGACGGTGGGCACTCGCGGGCGGCGGCGACCGTGTTCGACCTCACCGCCATCGGCTATTCCCTCTTCTGCCTGGCGCGGGTGCTCGTACGGTGGCGCCGCTCCGAGGGCGAGCTGCGCGTTATCCGGACGCTGGTGGTCGCCACCTCCGCGATGTTCGCCGCTACCGTGGCGGCGGTATCCCAGCCGGTGTGGACCGTGTGGGACCAGTTCATCCCGGCCAACCTGATCCCCGCCGCGATCTTCAGCGCCGCGATGGCGCACTTGGTGTTCCGGCTGCGCGCGCTGGAAGTCCGGTTCATGGCCCGGCGGACCCTCCAGTACCTCCTGGCCCGCTGGACCCTGGGCACCCTGTTCCTGATCCCGGGGTTCATGCTCGTCTGGCGCTTCGGGCAGCTCTCCGTGAGCGGCGGCCGCAGCGACTCCCGTGAGGTGGTGTTCTACCTGCTCTGGATGTTCTTCACCGCCCTACTCATTGGGAAGCGGCATGAGGTGCTGCGGAACCTGGACCGCCGCTTCTTCCGGGACGTAGAGGCCACACGCCAGTCGCTCATCCAGCTTGCCCAGGACCTCGGCGACATCGCCGAGCCGGACGCCGTGCTCAACGCGCTGGAAGAAGGCGCCCGGCGCGCCCTGCAGCCGGAGTCCACCCGCTTTTCGCTGCCGGACGCTCCGGAGGAGCCCGGGGTCGAGTTAACGGTCCCGCTGCGTCGCGGCCAGCGCGTGTTGGGCTACCTGCTCCTCGGGCCGAAGGCTGCGGACGAGCCCTATTCCACTGAAGAGCGACAGCTCCTGGAAGCCGCCGCGGTGCAGGCCGCAATGGCGCTGGAGAACGCCCGGCTGAACGCCGCGCTCCTGGCGCAGCAGCGAGAGGAGCTGGGGGTGCGCACCGCCGGCGTGCTGGCCGGCGCGGAGGAGGAGCGGCGGCGGTTGGCCGCGGATCTCCACGACCAGGTGCTGCCGGAGCTACGGCAGATTGCCGTAGACGTGGAGCGGCTCCAGACGCGGGCAAACGGGATGGCGCCCGACCTCCAGCGCGTGGCGGCGGAGGTTCGGGGCTCCATGGACAGCGTCCGCGAGGTGATGGAGGCGCTCCGTCCTTCGGCCCTCGACATGCTGGGCCTGGGCGACGCGCTGGAAAGCCACTTCCGCAAAGCGGCGGCCCGGTGCCATCCCCCGCTTACGGTGAGCGTGCGCCGCACCGGCGACGAGCCGCACCTCACGTCCGAGCAGAGCCTGGGGCTCTACCGCATCTGCCAGGAAGCGATCAATAATGTCCTGAAGCACTCCGGGGCCGAGCGCGCCGGCCTGGAGCTGGAGGGCGAGACGGACACCTTCCGGATCACCATCTGGGATAACGGCCAGGGCCTCCCCGCCGGCGCTGCCTCCGGCACCGGGCACGGGCTCCGCAACATGCGCTACCGCGCGGACCTCATCGGCGCCGTGGTGACCTGGCATCCGAATACCGGGGATCGGGGATTGCGTGTGATGGTGGAGCTCTCGCCGGCGGGCGAGCGTGCCGCCGAGCCCGTGGATAGCCTTTCTGCGCTACTGGTCGACTTATGAAAACACTGATCGCCGAGGACAACACCGCCCAGCGCGAGCACATGGAGCGGGTGCTGCGTGAGCGGGTCCCGCAATCGCTGCCCCTGGTCTCAGTAGCCGACGGCACGCAAGCCGTCGCCCGCGCCCGAGCCGAGCGACCGGAGCTGCTGGTGCTGGACATCCAG
>JAJFMS010000254.1 GCA_020696885.1 Armatimonadota bacterium
ACAACTGGCCCCGGAAGCACTCGCACTGGACTTGCTGCGGCGCTCGATTTCGGCAACGGTACAGGAACCCGAAGCAGCCAGCCGTGCGGAGCGACTTCAGCGCATCCGGGGCGAGTTGTCGCGGGAGTACGCGGACCTCTTCGAGCGCCTCGCGGGATGAACTGGGAATACCTCACGCTGGAAGAACTCCGGCTGCTGCATGCTGACCGCCTCCGGGAGCACGGCGGAGAGCCGGGGGAGAGGGATCCGGGGCTGGTCGAATCAGCGCTCGCGCAGCCGCAAATGACCTTCGGTGGGGAAGACCTCTACCCCACCCTCTCCGAAAAGGCCGCCGCGCTGCTCTTCTCCCTGGCCGAGAATCAGGGATTCATTGACGGCAACAAGCGGATCGCCTTCGCCGCCATGGAGACGTTCCTCCGGCTCAACGGCTGGGCCCTCGGCAGCGACGTCGAAGTGCGGGAAGAGGCATACGACTACCTGATCGGTCTCGCCGCGCGCCGCTACGATCGGGACGACCTCGTGGCCTGGATCGAGCGTCGGCGCCGGCCTTATTCGCCTTCATCATGAGCCGGCGTGCCAGACGGGCCAAGTGCCAACGCCCGTTGCAGGCGTAATGTACCGCCCCTCCGGGGCTCCAACCTGTTTTGGGCCGCCGCACATAGTCGGCGCAGGCGAGGCGTGGCGGCCAAGGCGAGCTTCTCACACGGCAACTCCGCGGGGTGAACAGCTCCACTTCCAGGCTTTCGACCAGGGCCTGGGGTTCGCCGCCGGTGACCACGCCATGGTGGACGAGCAGCACCGCCGGGCTGCCGGGCGGCTGGTGCTGGTGCTGTGCCTGTTCGACAGCGCGCTCGCGGAGCTGTTGGAGAATCTGGGAGCGGACAACACCACGCAATCCGGAACGCCGCTGACGTTGCCGTTCGGGCTGGCGCTGATCGGGGACAGCAACGGGTCCCCTATCGCGGGAAGCCCCGAGGTGGACGTGCTTTACTACGCCCGCGAAGGCGTGCTTGGCGTGGGGGTGCCTCCCTCGCTGCCCTCCGCGGCCGGTGAGTTCCTCGACTCCGTCCGCTAACCTGCCTGGTGCCCGGGCGTTCTTTGCGGGAGGTTTCGCGAGGCTTACAGCCACCGGCGCTCGGCGAGCGCCGGCTACAGGTGACGGCAGCACCATTCGGGGCGGGTTCCGCCCTCCGAAGAGCACGGCCTGCTCCGGTGGGTGTAGAATTACCCCACGACAAGCGCGCAGGACGGATCATGGCTGGAAGCACATTCGGGACGGTATTCACACTTTCTACGTGGGGCGAGTCCCACGGGCCGGCGGTGGGGTGCGTGGTGGACGGGTGCCCACCGGGGATCCCGATCACGCAGGAAGAGATTCAGGTAGAGCTGGATCGTCGCCGGCCGGGGCAGAGCTACATCACCACCCAGCGGCGGGAAGATGACCAGGTCGAGATCCAATCCGGCCTCTTCGAGGGCGTGACCACCGGCACCCCGATCGGGCTGGTGGTGCGCAACGCGGACCAGCGCTCCAAAGATTACGGCGAGGTGGTGGAGAAGGTCCGGCCGAGCCACGCCGACTACACCTACTCCGCCAAGTTCGGGGTGCGCGACTACCGCGGCGGCGGCCGGGCTTCCTTCCGGGAGGCGATCGGGCGGGTGGCCGGCGGGGCCGTGGCGCGGAAGCTGCTCTCCGAGCGGTGTGCCACCGAGATCGTGGCCTACGTGCTCCAGGTGAGCGACGTGCGCGGCACGGTGGACCCTACCCGGGTGTGCCGGGCCGACGTGGACGCGAACATCGTGCGCTGCCCGGACGCGGAAGCGGCGGCGCGGATGGAAGCGGCGATCGATGCCGCACGCAAAGACGGCGACTCCCTGGGCGGGATCGTCGAGGTCGTTGCACGCAACGTACCGCCGGGGCTCGGCGAGCCGGTCTTCGACAAGCTGACGGCGGAGTTCGCTCACGCGCTGATGTCGCTGCCGGCGACCCGCGGCTTCGAAGTCGGCTCCGGCTTCGACGCGATCACGATGCGCGGCTCGACCCACAACGACCCGTTCGTGATGAAGGAGGGGCGCATCGGCACCTCCACCAACTTCTCCGGGGGCATCCAGGGCGGCATCTCCAATGGCGAGCCGATCGTGCTTCGAGTAGCCTTTAAGCCGACCGCCACGATCATGCGGGAGCAGCAGACGGTGACCCTCTCCGGCGAGCCCACCACGCTGAAGATGAAAGGCCGCCACGACCCCTGCGTCCTCCCCCGCGCCGTCGCCGCCGTGGAAGCCATGGTTGCCCTGGTACTCGCGGACCACCTGATGCGCCAGGACGCCTACGGGCGTCGATAGGTGTTCGGTGTTCGGTGTTCGGTGTTCGGCCGAACCCGGAGGCGGCCATTTGTGGCCTGGAAGCCCGAACCGACCTCGCCTGAAGCCCGCACTCTTGACCATAATCGCACCTCCGAACACCTGAACGCCGCGCGAAGCGCTTAACCCTATGAAAATCGGCATCATCGGCTGCGGTGCGATCTGCACCAACTACGTCACCAACGCGCGCAACCTGCCGGTGCTGGAGATCGCGGCGTGTGCGGACCTCGACCTGGAGCGGGCTCGGGCCAAAGCGGAGGAGTTGGGGATCCCACGCGCCTGTACGCCGGAAGAGTTGGTAGCGGACCCGGACATCGAGCTGGTGCTCAACCTCACGATCCCGGCGGCGCACTTCCCGGTGGCGCTGATGGCGATCGAGGTCGGCAAACACGTCTACAACGAGAAGCCGCTGGCGGGCACGCGAGCCGACGGGATGCGGCTAATGGAAGCCGCCCGGGAGCGAGGGGTCCGGGTGGGCTGCGCGCCGGATACGTTCCTGGGCGCCGGGCTGCAGACCGCCCGCAAGGCGATCGACGATGGGCTGATCGGCCGGCCGCTGGCGTTCACCGGGTTCATGCTGGGACGTGGGCCGGAGTCGTTCCACCCGAGCCCGGAGTTCTTCTACGAGCCGGGCGGCGGGCCGATGTTCGACATGGGCCCTTATTACCTCACCGCGCTCCTCAACCTGCTCGGCCCGATCCGCCGCATCACGGGGGCGGCCGCCATCGAGATCCCGGAGCGCACCATCGTCAAGGGTCCGAAGTCGGGTGGCAAGATCCCGGTGAGCACGCCGGATCACGTCTGCGGCACCATCGAGACCGAAGGCGGCGCCGTGGGCACGCTCATCACCAGCTTTGCCATCGCCCACGGGGAGTACGACCGCAAGCTTCCGATTACCATCTACGGCACTGAAGGCGCGCTGAAGGTGCCGGACCCGAACTACTTTGACGGCGAGGTCTGGGTCCGCCGCATCGAGGACGAGGAATGGCGGCAGGTGCCGCACGCCACGGCTACGGGTTACGGGCGCTCCGTGGGTCTGGCGGACCTGGCGGAGGCGATCCAGACCGGCCGGCCCCATCGCGCCAGCGGGGAACAGGGGCTCGCCGTGCTGGACCTGATGCAGGGGTTCCTGGATTCGTCCGGTTCCGGAACCGCTTACGCTCCTGCCGTACCATACGCCCGCCCGGCGCCCCTACCCGCCGGGCCGCTGGGCGCCCTCTCCGAGTAGGAGCCAGCTGAGGCTGCGATGCGCACGGTCTACATTCAGAGCCGGGAGGACGGTGAGTTCCCCGGCACCGGGTTCTATGCCTCCTGGCACGGCTTCACGGCCCTGAGCTATAGCGTGCGGAAGTTCGCGGTTCCCGATCTGCCGGACCTCGACCTTTCCCCTGCAACGGTGGTATGCGGGAGCGTTCGGACTGTCCGCACTGCGTTGACGCGGTTGGGCATCCCGATCCCCGCCGAGCTGAACATCCCGCCAGGTACGGAGCCATTCCTGGGTCGCTCCGTGGGGAGAAGCACGCTTGGCGAGGTGAGGAAGCTGCAGCGGGTGCCGCTGTTCGTGAAGCCCTTCGACCAGGGGAAGATCTTCACCGGGCATGTGGTGTCCGGCTTTGGGGACCTGCTGCAGACGGTGAATCTCGCCGACGACACGCCGGTCCTCGTGCAGGACCCGGTGGAGTTCCGCAGCGAATGGCGCGCCTTCGTGCTCCGTTGCAAGGTCGTGGGGATCGGCCACTACAAGGGGGATCCGCTGCTCTTTCCTGATCCGGCCGTCATCCAGGGGCTCATTGCCGCGTACGAAGATCCCTTCATCGCTCATAGTGTGGACGTCGGGATTGATGGCCAGGGCCGAACACAGCTGGTGGAGATGAACGACGCTTACGCTCTGGGCGACTACGGCCTACCTTCTGTAACGTACGCGCGGATGATCGAAGCCCGGTGGGACGAGATGTGCGGGGGGTAGCCGAGGGGCTGAGCTCCATCCGCCGCGCCGCGCGGCCGCCAGTCATCAGATCCCAATACCCCGCATGCAACTCGCGCTACCCCCTTGTGTCGTCTAGAATAGAGGGTGGGCCACGCTTCAACTGCGGCGGTAGCCCGGTCCCGGGTCGCGGCGAGCCGACTTCCGGGTCTTACCTATCCGATGGGGGCGATTGTTGATGTCGAGTCAGAGGAACCGGAAGCCGGACAGCGCAGCAACGGGATTGCTGGTGATTTCGAGCGTGATGCTGGGCTCCGCGGCCCTCTGGGCGGCGCCCGCGCCGCGCGTTCCGGCAGCCGTGCTGCGAAAACCGGCGCCTACTCCGCCCGCCGGCGGCTCGACGCCCGCCCCCTCGCCGGAGGCCGCGGAGTTCTTCGAGAAGAAGGTCCGGCCGATCCTGGTCGAGAGCTGTTTCGGCTGCCACAACTCCAAGCTCAGCTCCCCCATGGGTGCGCTTCGCCTCGACTCTCGGGCGTTGGCGATGAAGGGCGGCGATCGGGGTCCGTCCGTGGTGCCGGGGAATCTGGAGAAGAGCCTGCTGGTCAAGGCGGTGGAGTACAAGGACCACACGCTCCAGATGCCGCCCAAGGGTAAGCTCCCGGCCGAGCAGATCCAAGTGCTGACCGAGTGGGTGAAGATGGGAGCCCCATGGCCCGGCGATACCGGCGTGGCCGCGCCGGCCAGGGCAGGCGAGTTCAACCTGAAGGCGCGGCGGGACGGGCACTGGTCGTTCCAGCCGCTGCAGCGACCGGCGCTTCCCGCCGTGAAGCGCAAGGAGTGGCCGCAGTCCCCGATCGACTACTTCACGCTGGCCAAGCTGGAAGCGAAGGGCCTGGCTCCCGCCCCGGCCGCCGATCGACGCACGCTGCTGCGACGGGTCACCTTCGACATGACCGGCCTGCCCCCGACGCCGGCGGAGATCGACGCGTTCGTCAACGACCGCACCCCGAACGCCTACCAGAAGGTGGTGGACCGCCTCCTTGCCTCGCCGGCGTACGGGGAGCGGTGGGCTCGCCACTGGCTGGACCTGGTGCGCTACGCGGAGACAGACGGCCACGAGTTCGACTTCGAGAAGCCGAACGCCTGGGCGTACCGCGACTACGTGATCCGCGCGCTCAACGAGGACGTTCCCTACAACCAGTTCGTACGGGAGCATGTGGCGGGGGACCTGATGACCAGCCCCCGGCGCCATCCTACCGAGCGGTTCAACGAGTCCGTGATCGCTACGGGGTTCTGGTTCCTGGGGGAGGGCAAGCACTCACCGGTCGACCTCCTCGAAGACGAGGCGGAGCGCGTGGACAACCAGATCGACGTGTTGAGTAAGGCGTTCCTGGGGCTCTCCGTGGGCTGCGCTCGCTGCCACGACCACAAGTTCGACCCGATCGCCACCAAAGACTACTACGCGCTCTCCGGCATCCTGAAGAGCACCCGGTACGAGCTGGCGAACATCAACGATCCGGCGCCCACCCGGCAGGTGGTGGCGGAGATCCAGAAGCTCCGGGAGCGCCTCACCCCGCTGGCCCTGGAAGCTGCCGCCTGTGGCCCAGGCCGCAAGTCGCCGGAGTTCGGGCGGTATCTGCTGGCAGCGCGGACGGTGCTCGGCCCGGGTGGAGCCACCCCGGCCCCGACCACCCAGGCCGGCGACGT
>JAJFMS010000255.1 GCA_020696885.1 Armatimonadota bacterium
CAGGATGCAATTCAGTAATGATGCCTGATACGAGTTCACCTGTATTAATGGCGAGCCGCCCGCATCGTGCCTGAAAATGTGTAGCGTTCTCGCCCGGGGGTGCGATAATTAAAAACTCGCCGTGGAGGTCTTGCCGGCGATCGTCGCTTCCAGGTGCGGCATCGGGAGCGGCATGGCTTTCCTGGCAGGTGCCGATTGCTCATGAACCACGATTCCCATCCGTCGACCGGTGATCCCACGGCCGACCCGGAGCTGGCGCGGATTATCCTGGATGGGATGTTCCAGTTTGCGGGGCTGCTGGATCCGCAAGGGGTGCTGCTGGAGGCCAACCGGACAGCGCTGGAGGCCGGGGGCTTACGGCGTGCCGACGTGCTCGGCAAGCCGATCTGGGCGACCCATTGGTGGTCTGCTTCGTCCGAAGGTCAGGACCGGTTGAAGGACGCGGTCCGGCGCGCTGCCGCCGGTGAGTTCGTGCGGTACGATACCGAGGTGCTGGCCAGCGCCGGCGGCACCGATCCGGTGACCATCGACTTCTCGCTGCGGCCGGTGTACGACGCGGGCGGATGCGTGATCTACCTGGTGCCGGAGGGGCGGAACATCCGGGAAAAGCGCGAGGTGGAGCAGGCGCTCAGCCAGGCGCTGCTGCAGCGCATCTCCGAAGTGCAGCAGTCACGGGTGGCCTTACGGGAGGAAGAAGAGCGGTTCCGCGCCACGTTCGAGCAGGCCGCGGTGGGGCTGGCTCACGTGGGGCTGGACGGGCATTGGCTCCGCGTCAACGAGCAGCTCTGCCGGAAACTCGGATATGGCCGCGAGGAGCTGCTGGCCCGCTCGTTCCAGGACATCACGCATCCGGACGACCTGCAGGCAGACCTGGAGCAGGTGCAGCGACTGATTGCCGGCACGATCTCCAACTACGCGATGGAGAAGCGGTATCGCAAGCGTGACGGCTCCTTGATCTGGGCGAATTTAACGGTCTCCCTCGTGCGCGATGAGCGCGGGGAGCCGAGTTACTTCATCTCCGTGGTGGAGGACATCTCGGCCCGCAAGCTGGCCGAAGCCGCGCTGCGGACCGCCCACCAGCAGTTAGAGCAGCGAGTGGCCGAGCGGACTGCGGACCTGAAAGCGGCCAACGAGGCACTCCTGGAACAGGCCCGGGAGCTGGCGCGATCCAACGCGGACCTGGAGCGGTTTGCTTACGTGGCTTCCCACGACCTGCAGGAGCCGCTGCGTATGGTGGCGAGCTACACACAGCTCCTCTCCCGCCGGTACCGGGGTCGCCTGGATGAGAAGGCGGACCGGTGGATCGATTATGCAGTGGACGGCGCTGCGCGGATGGAGCGCCTGATCAGCGATCTCCTGGCCTACTCCCGCGTGGGAACCCAGGGTCGTAACTTCGAGACGTGCGACGGTGAGGTGATCCTCGCGGCCGCCCTCCGCAACCTGGAGGGCGCGATCCGGGAGTCCGGGGCCGTGGTGACCCACGATCCGCTGCCGGTAGTCCGGGCAGATAGCGCGCAGTTGCTCCAGCTCTTCCAGAACCTCCTGGCGAACGCCGTCAAGTTTCGCGGAGATGCCGTTCCGCGGGTCCACGTGACCGCGGAGCAGGAAGGCAGCGCCTGGCATTTCCGTGTGCGCGACAACGGTATTGGGATCGAGCCGGCCCACGCGGAGCGCATCTTCGTCATCTTCCAGCGACTCCACCCCCGCTCCACCTACCCTGGCACCGGGATGGGTCTGGCGATCTGCAAGCGGATCGTGGAGCGGCACGGCGGCCGCATCTGGGTGGAGTCCCTGCCGGAGGGCGGCTCCGAGTTTCACTTTGTCCTGGCCCTCTGAGGCGGAGCACGCGAGTTTTATGGAAAGTCAAGACACCGCGAGCTCCTGCCGGCCGGTCCGGGTGCTGCTGATCGAAGATAACCCCGGCGACGTGGAGCTGACGATCGAAGCGCTGGCCGAGGGACGCGTGCTCAACGAGCTGCAGGTGGCCGTGGATGGGGAAGAGGCGCTCCGGCGACTGCGCCGGGAGGGCGAGCACGTCCACGCGCCGCGCCCGGACCTGATCCTGCTGGACCTGAACCTGCCCCGCATGAACGGCCGGCAGGTGTTGGACGCCATTAAATCCGATCCGGCACTGCGGGAGATTCCCGTGGTGGTGCTCACCTCCTCTCAGGCGGAGGCAGACGTACGGGGCGCTTACGAGCACCATGCCAACGCGTACGTGGTCAAGCCGATCGACCTCCCCCGCTTCCTGGCGGCTGTGCAGTTGATCGAACAGTTCTGGCTGGAGCTGGTGGCGCTGCCCTCCGGTTGGCAGGGAGCGCCGCCACCCGCCGATGCCGCTCCGAACCGTCCCCGGGTTTCACGTAGGACGGTCCCGGCGGTTACGGCCGCGCGGGACGAGGTGGAGCTTGGGTTCTCGGCTCGCTCGCTCCTGCTGGTGGAGGACAATCCCGGTGACGCGGAGCTGATCGCCGAATACCTGGAAGAGGCCGCGCCCGGCAAGATGTCGCTGGAGCTGGTAGAGACGCTGGCGGCCGCGCAGGCTCGGCTAGGCCGGCCCGGCATCGACCTGGTGCTGCTGGATCTCTTCCTTCCCGACGCCGCCGGCCTGGAGACCTTCCAGGGAATTTACGCGGTGGCCCCGGACCTTCCCGTGGTGGTGCTTACCGGGCTGAACGACGGTCGACTCGCCCTGCGCGCGATGCAGGCCGGCGCGCAGGACTACCTGGTGAAGGGGCAGATCAACGGCGAGCTGCTGGTGCGGAGCATCCGGTACGCGGTGGAGCGGGCGCAGGGGCAGCAGCAGCTCCGGCAGGCGCAGAAAATGGAGGCGGTGGGGCGGCTGGCCGGCGGCGTGGCCCACGACTTCAACAACATGCTGGCGGTGATCTCCGGCTACAGCGAGCTGCTGCTGATGGCGTGTCCCGAAGACGATCTGAGCCGGGAGCCGCTGCTGCAGATCCGGAGCGCGGGCCAGCGAGCCGCTGCGCTCACCCGCCAACTACTGGCGTTCGGCCGACGGCAGCTACTACATCCGGCGCGGGTGGACGTGGGGTTGCTGCTGGACAATCTCCGCGGCATGCTGGCCCAGATGGTGGGAGAGCAGATCCGCCTGGTGGTGGAGTGCGCGCCGGACCTGGAGCCGATCTATGCGGATGCGGGCCAGATCGAACAGGTGATCCTCAACCTCACGTTCAATGCCCGTGACGCGATGCCTCGCGGCGGCCGGCTCACGGTAGGCGCGAAACGAGTGGACCTTTCCGAGACGGAATCAGTTGGGCCGCCCGGCTTGCGGCCAGGGACTTACATCTGCCTGAGCGTGGAGGATACCGGCACCGGCATTGCGGAGGAGGACCGGCCACACCTCTTCGAGCCGTTCTTCACCACCAAGGAGCAGGGCAAGGGCACCGGTCTCGGGTTGGCGTCCGTCTACGGAATCGTGCGCCAGAGCGAGGGCGACATCGAGGTGAAAAGCGAGGTGGGACGCGGAACTGTCTTCCGCGTGTACTTCCCGGCCGTCCGGGAGCCCGGCCCGGAGGTGGTTGCCCTACCCCCGGAGGTAGCACTGCCGGGCCGGGAGACGGTGCTGATCCTGGAGGACGAGCCGAGCCTGCTCCGATTGATCGGAGACATCCTCGACTCGCATGGCTACCGGACCCTCCTCGCGGGGCATTCGGAGGAGGCGCTGCGCCTCGCCTCCGAGCATGAGGGCCCGATCCACGTGCTGCTGGCAGACGTGGTCATGCCGGGGCTGCATGGGCCGGAGGTCGCCGCCCGCATCCGGCCGCTCCGGCCGGAGCTGCGCGTGCTGTTCATGACCGGCTACGCCGACGAGGTGATGCTGGGCTACGACCTTACCCCCACCGACGAGGCGCTGCTCCAGAAGCCGTTCTCCCATGCGACGCTCACGGCCCGGATCCGCCGGCTCCTGGATGCGCCGCCGGCATAGCGGATCGTAACCTCGCCGCCGCGGGTCCGTTGAATCAGGGTGTCAACGTCTCCTTACCTGGAACGACACCTCCCATGACGCCCAGCCACGCTTCCCACCGTCAACAGGCCCTGGTTCGCCTGCTTCTCGGCGCATCCGGTGTCATGACGCTGCTCGTGCTCGCCGGGTGCGGCGCGCTCCCGTGGAGCCGCGACGGCGCGCGCACGCCGCAGGCAGCGTCTACTCCGCCCGCGGAGACGACCGCGCCGCCGGAGCCGGCTGTGACCGTGCCGGATGAGCCGGAGTCTGAAAGCACCCCAGAGCCTACCGAAGAGAAACAGCCCGAGGCGGCGGTGTCGGAGTTCAGCGGGCCGGCTACCGCGGAAGGGTTCCGCGTGGGCGAGGGGAGCGTCGCCTTTCCGGCACAGGTGACCGCGGCTCAGCAGGAGACCCCGGCCATCGCCCGGCTGCGAGCCACCGCGGAGCAGCGCGGCAGCGCCTACGCGTGGCGGCAGGTGGCGGACGCGTGTGTGGAGGCGCGGCTCTATCAGCAGGCCGCGGACAGCTACCGCCGGGAGGCCGAGCTCCGGCGCCGGGAGGGTGACCCGAACGCCGCCGCGGTGGAAGAGGGAAAGGCCCGCCGCTGGGAGACCGAAGCGCTCCTGTTCCGGGAGACCCCGGTTTCGCTCTCCGGCACCGGATCCGCGCGGTTCGAGCCGGCGGACGGCTGCTACATCGGCGCCATCGTGGAGCGGGATCCGCGAGTGGGCGGAGACCATTCCCGGTTCAACGAGCTCACCGGTAAGCAGCACTCGATCTTTCTCGACTACCGCAGCTATGGCGTCCCGTTCGCGGAGGGTTGGGCGCAGTCGCTCAGCTCCGCCGGCGCGGCGGCGCAGATCGCCTTCGAGCCGAATGGCGGGCTGGACAGCGTCCGGGACGATCAGTACCTCCGGAGCTTCGCGCGGAGCGCCTCCGCGGCCGGGATTCCGATCTTCCTCCGGTTCGCGGGTGAGTTCAATGGGGACTGGACCCGCTACGGCGGCGACCCGGCGAAGTACATCGAGAAGTGGCGGCTGGTCCACCGGGTGATGCGCGAGGAAGCGCCCAACGTGGCGATGGTGTGGACGCCCAATGTCATCCCGGAGGAGAAGATCCCCGCGTACTACCCGGGCGACGACTTCGTGGATTGGGTGGGCGTGAACTGCTACACGGTCCATCACCACAACAACAGCCAGGAACATCCCGCGGAGCATGAGAACCCGGCGGACATGCTGCGCTGGATCTACGATCGGTATGCGGAGCGCAAGCCGATCATGATCGGTGAGTATGCCGCCACCCACTACTGCAAGGCAGACGGCAAGATGCTGCCGCAGTTTGCGGCGGACAAGCTGCGCACGCTTTACGCCTCCCTCCCGCGGCTCTACCCCCGGGTGAAGGCGGTCCACTGGTATGACATCGACAATACCAGCCACCGGGTGCGCGCCGGGCGGGACACCAACAACTTCAGCCTCACGGACGACGAAACGGTGCTGAGCGCCTACCGCAGCGCCGTGCGCAGCCCCTACTTCCTACCCCGCGTGCCGAAGGAGGACGAGTCGCTGGACACCCTGCGGTGCGAGCGGCTGAAGGCCGGCGATCTGCTGTCCGGCACCGTCCGGCTGAGCGCCTGGGTGAAGACCTGGGATGAACATCCCGTGGTCTTGTACCGCCTGGACGGTAAGCCCCAGGCCGCGCTGATCGGCCTCCCCTACAGCCTCGAATGGGATACCACCCGCGTCTCGAACGGTAAGCACACGCTGCAGGTGACGGTGCTGGCCGAGGGACGCATGGTGCGGCAAGAGAAGGTGGAGCTGCGCGTGCTGAACGCAAAGCCGGGACCCCAGAATGCAGCCGGCGCAGCGGCTCGGATAAAGGAGTAAGACGCACGGGCAGGGATGGAAGCGAGGAGCTCAGGTGAGCGGGGAGTCCTGGGGTGCAGGTCCGCACGCGCTCGGTCCCGCGAGGAGCTGCTCCAGCTCGTGCAGGTCTACCGGCTTCACCAG
>JAJFMS010000256.1 GCA_020696885.1 Armatimonadota bacterium
TCTGCGAGGCGGTGCTTGGCCGAGGGGATACAGGATACCGCGAGATGAGGGGACTAGTGAATCCGAAGATCCCGGATAAGCCGCCCCCGCTCCAGGTCGAACACAATTACCCGCCCACGGTCGTCGCACAGCGTCAGCACCTCGCGCGGCTGGAATCGCGCTCGGAGCGTGGTCGCGCCCACGGTGGCGATCGCGGCGCGAAGGCGGCGCTCCTTCACGTCCACGACGAAGCAGGCCGACTCGTCGTCGGCCGAGTAGGCAAACGCCAACCATTGATCAGATACGGCCGTCCGCAGTACCGGTCGGCCCGCGACGCTCGTCGCCTGCACGACCAGCGGATCACCCGTGAGCCCGGTCACCGGCGCATCGTTAGCGATCAGCAGCAGCGGCAACGGCGGAGCCATCGCTTCCCCGTCGCGCTCATCCAGGGTGTATCCCCCCATTTCCCCGCCGGCAGACACCGCTCGAGCCCAGCCATTTGCGATGAGCTGATGCGGAACTTCCGAGCGAGTTCGGAGCGTTAATGACGGCAGCTCATAACCCCACCGCTGCCACTGGTCTTCCGGCTCCGCCGGCCCGGCCCACGTGGCGGCGTCGGGGCGGTGGACCACCAGCAGCGAGGCGCGCTTCTCATCCCGGCTGATGGCGGTGATCTCCGACCCGACGTCTCGTGTCCGCCAGAGCGCCTCGAACCCCGCGGCGGTAGCGTCGACTGCCACGAAGCCGCCCCGGATCGCCACCAGCCAGACGGAACCGTCGTAGTCCGAGGCAAACGACTCCAGCTCCGCCTCGCACCAGTAGCGGACCGTACGAGCCGCCAGATCGATGCGCGCCAGCCGCCAGACGCCGCCGCGGCGCGCCAACGCGATCACGCGGTCTTCATGGTCCGACGGCACCAGCCGGTGCGCGGGCTGATCGAAGTGGCACACGGTCCGGCCGTCCCGCGCCACCAGCCGCACGCCGGCCTCGCCCAACGCCAGGACGCACCGGCCGTTCGAGAGATACACGGCGTCAAAGACCGGGACGGTGCCCGCGTCCCCGCGCTCGAACGCGAGCTCCAGGGGCTCCGTCACCGAGCGGAGCGGCGTGACCGGTGGTGCGGTGAGCAGTGGGGCATCGGTGCGCAGCGCGGCGTCTCCCGTGAACTCCACCAGCTTGCGGAACTCCGCGCCGTCCAGCGTCAGGTGGCCGCTGGCCACGTCGTGGGCCAGGGTGCGGGCGGCGGCGCGGCCGAGCGCCTGTGCGAGCGAGGAGCCGCTCTGACCCCGCAGCTCCGCCGCCAGAACCAGCCGCGCCGGCGCCAGCTCCGGCGCGTCGTCATCCAGCATCTCCAGGATCCGGCTGCGCACATCCGCCGTCTCCTCGGGGAGCAGAACCAGCTTGCGCGGCAGCATCCGGGCCGCTGTCGCGCCGCCCAGCGCGATCGCCTGGTCTAACCACGCGATGGCCAACCGGCGTGCTTCCTCCACCGGCCACACCACGTCCACCGCCTGCGGGTAGTCGCCGGAGCCCGCCAGCACGCCGGCCCACACCACCCGAAGCGCCGCAGCCTGCTCCGGGCTCGTGCGCGCCAGCCGGTCGACCGCATCCGCGAAGGCCCCGGTGCGCCGCGCAATCTGCACCGCACGCTCCCGCTCGCCGGCGATCCACCACTGGCGCACTACCAAAGCCGGCGGCAGCTCCCGGGCCTCGGCCATCTCTGCCGCCAGCCGCAGCTTCCCATGCGCCTCCAGGAACGCCACCGCTTCCTCGTTCGCCCGCAATAGCTCCGCCAGCACGAAGGCCGCCTCGTCGATCCGGCCCTGGTCGCGCAGCCGCTCGAACGCCCGGCGGTAGAGCCGCTCCAGCTCGTCCATCAGTCCCGCCGGCAGGCCCATCGCCGACCCGCCCCGCGCCAGGGCCGGGGAGATCTCCAACCCGTCGCGGGGCGTGGGCACCCCGAAGCTCGGCGCCGCGTCTCCGTCCCCATGGCCGCCTAGCGGAATCGCATGCCGCAGAGCCTCACTCAGGTCGCCGCGGTCGAACAGGTCCATCATCCGCGCCAGGTAGCGGGCCTGCTTGCGTCCGATGGCGTGGCCCAGCGGTGTCCGGCCGAGGAGCTGTGCCGTCCAACGCTTGAGGGCGTTCACCAACCGCGAGGTCCTCGGTTCCACCGCCGTGCCGCCGCTGCCGTCGGCCCGCGGCAGCCCAAGCCCCAACCCGCCGCCCGGCATCCCGCCACCGTCGAACAGGGAGCGGCCCACCAGCCGTTCGACCAGTCCCACCAGCACCGCGGCGGGAAGCGCGAGTAGGGCCAGGGGCGCCGTAATCAGATCGATCCATTCCGGCAGCGGGCCGCTGACTCCCGCGCCCCCGGAGGCTCGCGTGGGCGACCCGGACGCTACGCCGGCGCTGCGGGAGCCCGCCAGGGGCCGCACCGCGTCCAACATCCGCGCAGCCCAGGACCCCACCATGCCCGCGGCGAGTCCGGCCACGGCGCCGGCGGCCCCGAGGTGCTCCATAATCCGCGCGCCGGTCCCGCCCGGCACCGCTTCGCCGCGTAGTCCCGCCAGCACCGTGGGGAGATCCGGCGAGGCCTCCGGGATCCCGGCAAAGCGGCTCCGCGGATCGAACGTTACCGGCGTCACCGCCTCCCGCGGCTCCGCAGGGACGGTGCCGAGCGATCTGACCGCAACCGGCTTCCACGCGCCCAACTCCAGCCAATCCGCCGGGGCGACCTGCCGATCCAACGTCAACGGAACCGCCTCGACCGCCCCGTTCACGGCCAGGAGCACGCTGCCCGCCGGAGGGTCCAGAGCCTCCAGCTCGGCCGTCGTCAACGGCACGGCGCTGAGCACGGAGTTGCGAGCCGTCCGCAGCCGCACCAGCGGGCTACCGGTGACCTCGTCGTCGTTCACGCGCTCCGCGGCGGGGAGCAGGATGAGCAGGTCAGGCCCCACGGAATACACGGTCACCCCGGCGCCCCATCGCGCGAGGATGCGAGAGCGGGCCGCGGCGAGACCGATGTGCGCCGTCCGGAACAGGAACCCTTCCGCGTCGACCGAGCCGCGGTGCACTAGCTGGCGGGGGCGGACCGTCATGACGCCACCTGCCCCTCGGGGGTGAGGCGATACAGCACCGCCTGATCCTCCACCGAATAGACCACGAGGCCACCATCCGCGGTGGAGTAGGCGATCCGCGACGAGGTGGGGCTCGCGGCCGCATACGCAATCGGGGTTTCGGTGGGAGGAAGGGAGATCGTGGAGTTCACCCCGTGCACCGTGAGCTTCTTTCGATCCGCTTCCAGGAACACCAGCGCCGGCGCGCGAGTCATCGAAGGCGTAGCCACCACGCCGACCACGTCGGTGCCGGGCCACTGGGTCATGGTCCGCACGCCGTCGCCGTTCTGCACATGCCAGGTACCGTCACCCGTCTCCAGGGCGAGGACACCGTAGTCGGGATCCGCATGCCCGGCTCCGTAGCCGATATACGCCCGGGTGCCGGACCCCTCCCGCACGCTGGTGGTCGGCTCGGACTTTCCGGTGCGGGTGGTCAGGTGCCAGCCGTCCGCTCTGATGGTGATCCAGGCGATGCCGTTCGGAACCGGCGCGCACGCCACCACGCCGGTCTCCAGCACCCGCGCGACTGGCGACCGCGAATGCAACTCGCGGTTCGTGATCAGCAACAGCGTCTCTCCGAGCACCACAAACGCCTCTGTGCCACCTTCCAGCCAAGAGGCGGTGATCGTCCCTAAAGGCGGGAGGCCCGGTACGAATCCACTGGACTCGCCAAACTCCAGAGCCCCCAACGGAGGAGGCTGCATCCCCTCAAACGCGATGGGACCCTCCGGGATCCGCAAGCTGGAGCCACCGATCACCTCGAAGTGGATGCGGGAGAAATCCCGTGTACCACTCACCAGTAGCGTGGACTTCCCCAACCGTCCGACTGCAAGTACTTCGCCCTCGGAGCGGCTCTGGAGCACCTTGGGCCGCCCCGCCCCGGCCCGGGGCGAATTGGGGATCGGGTAGGCGAGGAGCGTGCCATCCTGGCCACGTGCAAAGACCTTGGAGCCGCTGGCAGAGAACACGAGGTTCGACGCGGGTGAAAGCGCCGGCTTCACCCGCTGCGGCACGGCCACGTGGACCTCGAACGGGTCGCGCAGGAGGCGGGAGCAGATGCGCGGCTCCGGCAGCGGCAGCGTCACCGAGCGCGCCGAAGCCCCCCGCGCGGCCACCGACGCCACGACGGCATGCTGGCCCGGGTCCAGCGGATCCGTGACGTCCAGAATCGAAGTCCCGCTGCCGCCGAGGGCGCCCGCCCGCGCACCGCCCACCAGCCAGAGCTCGTCGGCCGGACCCGGGGTCCCGAGCGCGGCGGTCCAACGCTCCAGGTCCGCGGGGGCGGCGCGGCGACAGGTGCGTCCGTTAAGCAGGGCCTGGACATTCGCGGGAGTGACGCCGCTCCGTGGCTCCGCCGGGTCCTGCTGCAGCATGCCCCAGGAGAACGGCACTCCCGCCGCCTCCGCACGCCGGGCCAGCACGATCAGCGCCGCGAGGTGCGCGATGCGCGGCGAGCCCCACTGGTCCGGCCCGCCGTCAAAGAGCGCCGCACTAAGCCGAGCCGTAGCATGCGTGCGCCGCGCCACCTGGAGGAACGCGTGCTCCCCGGCCAGTGCCCGCCGCGTGAACTCCTCCGGCACTTCCTCCGCCAGCAGCCACTCCGAGATGAGCAGGCGCTCGTAAGTTCCCCGCCGCGCGATCCCGTTGAACCCGTCCGGATCACCGTCGTCATGCCGGCTGTCCGCCAGCAGCGGCCCGATCGCCAGCTCCAGCCGCTGCAACAGCGGCCCCAACTGGACGGCAATCGCCTCCGGAAACAGCTCGAGCTGCTCCCGCCAGGGCGCAATGGAAGGGGGGAGGTTCATTGGGTGTTCGGTGTTCAGGTGTTCAGGTAGGGAGAGCGCACCTGGCCGCACTGGTTCTGCGCACTGAATCCTAATAATAACGCTGCCACCCTCTGTAGCCAGCGGTCGCTGACAGCCGGTGTCCTCGACGTTCATACCACCACCGGCAAGCCGCACCAACCTCCCGGCCCGGACCTCCGGATCCTACTCTTACTCGTTCTCTTGCCCGATCCCCCCCAACCACCCCAACACCCTCTCCCTTGCCACCGTCCGCGCCGCATGCAGCGACACCACCTTCCCGGACGCAGGAAGCACCGCCAATGGCAACACCAGCTCCGGGAACTGCTTCTGAAACGCCTGTAGGAGCGGCGCCGTGGGGACCGTTGGGGCGAGGGTGGTGGGCAGGAGCAGTGACGGCGCCTCCACTTCCCGGCCCAGGTACACCACGCCGGGCACCCAGGGCAGGTCTTCCGCGGCTCCCAGCAGCAACAACAGCCCTTCCCCCGAAACCCCTTGCAGGCGGCCGAGCTGCTCGGCCTCGAAGGCGAGTAGCCGTCTGCCCAGCGCTACCGCCACGGGACCCAGCGCCGCCACGGCCACGGGCGGCAGCGGCTCCGGACGGAGCTGCCAGCCCACGGCCACGCGGTCCGAACCCGGTTCCGCGCTCACCGCCTAGCCGCTCCGCTCGCCGGGTGCCACCGCCTGGACGATCCGGCCGCGCACCTGGCGGAGCCCTTCGGGGAGCTGCTCCGGCGCGAAGCCCGCGTCGATCTCCCGGGCGATGCCTTCCAGCTTCAGCAGCCAGGTCTCTCGGCCGGGATCTTCAACTCCAGGCGGGAAATCCAGCAGCGTCGCACCGGCTGCCACCAGCCGCTGGGCGCGGGCCGCCGGGCCGGCGGAGGCCTCTTCAGCGGCCGCGGGGAGGGAGACGTTCCGGCTGGCCGCGAGGAGCTCGCGCAGGCACTCGCGGGCCACGGTCTGCTCCTCCCGGGTGGGGATGGCGGAGATCAGGGGCCACAGGTCCGACTCCCCGGGAACGGTCCGCCCATCCAGCACCGCCGCGGCGGCGATGAGGCGCTGGACCTTCACGAGGTCCAGGTCCTCGACCGTGGCAATCGCCCCGCCCGGCGGCCCGGCGCTCCAGCCCGCTTCCAGCAGCTCCTCGATCCGCGGGTCACCGATCGGCTCTACGAAGACGCGCACCAGGAACCGGTCGGCAAAGGCGGCCAGCGCCTCGTCGTCCGGGAGCGCGTTGGAGGCCCCCACGCAGATGCGGAGGGGGCACGGGTGCACCGTGTGACCCCGGCGGAAGATGCGCTCGTTCAGGATGCCGAGCAGCGTGTTCAGGATCGCGGTGGAGCCCAGGAAGATCTCATCCAGGAAGGCGATCTCCGCCTCCGGCAGCATCCCCCGCGTCTCGGTCTCGACCACCCCCTCGCGCAGCTTGCGGAGGTCCACCGGGCCGAAGATCTCGCTTGGCTCCGTGAACCGCCCGATCAGGTACTCGAAGTAGCGTCCGCCGGTGCTGCGCGCCACGCGCCGCACCGCCTCGCTCTTGGCAGTACCTGGAGGCCCGATCACCAGCAGGTGCTCGCCCGCGACCGCCGCCAGCGCGATCGTCTCTACCAGCGACTCGCGCTCGACCAGTCCGTGGCCCGCCGTAGTAATGGCGCTGCGGACCGCTCCCGCGGCCGCCGTCAATCGCTCTTGCATCAGATCCTCGGTCCCTCCGCGTGTCGTTCGGAGCGCGCGATCCGTTTCCCTACGGCGGCGTGGTCGCTTCTGGGGGGATTAACCGCAGAGACGCAGAGGACGCGGAGAGGATACGGGATTTGCAGGATAGTTTCAGAGGGTCCGCTGTCCTGCTC
>JAJFMS010000257.1 GCA_020696885.1 Armatimonadota bacterium
GATCGAGCCACCATCCGGCTGGTGGACGGCGCCGTGGTTACGGATGTAGCGGAGTTTGAGGCGGCCCTGCAGGAGGCCGCCGCCGCGGAGGGTGAGGCGCGTGCCGGACATCTCTCCCGTGCGGTGGAGCTGTACCGGGGAGAGTTACTCGCGGGCTCCTACGAAGGGCAGCCGGATCGCCCGCAGCTTCGGCAAGATCCCGGCCGTCGAGCACTTCGTGACCCTTCAGAACGGAGCCCCCGGCCTGACGGGCGCCACGCTCTGGGTGAACGGCACCGTGGTCTCGCAGGGCAGCTTGACACCCGGCCAGACGGTAAGCCTGGACGTGGCGGAGCACATGCGCCCCGGTAATCGGAACACCGTGCGGATCGTCGCCACCGGGCCGAAGGGGGCGAAGGCGATCCTGAGCATCGGGGACACGCTCCCGGAAGCCGGCGCCGCGCCCGTTCCCGTTGACGGCCGCCTCAACCTGGAGTTCGCGCCGTAGCGAGTTCCGGCACCGCCTTCCAGGAGGGAAGAGCGGAGGTAATTCCCTCCTGGAAACAAGGGCCGCCGGATCGTTCCGGCGGCCCTCTTCCGTCCGTGACGACCGTAATCCGAACTGTATTCAGACCGCTCGATCGAGAACCTCCCGCGCCTTCTGAGCCAGGCTGGCGGATGAATAGGGCTTCTGAAGGAATGCCGCCTCGGCCTCTACAATTCCATGCCGGACCACGGCGTCATCGGTGTAACCTGAGACGAAGAGGACCTTGACGCCCGGCTTCATGGCTGCCACCCGGTCTGCCACGGCGCGCCCGCCGCAATGCGGCATCACCACGTCGGAGATGAGGAGGTCGATAGCTCCAGGATACTCCTCGGCTTTGCGGATAGCCTCGAGACCATCCTCCGCGGTGAGCACGGTGTATCCACAGCTCTGCAGGATTTCCTCGGCGAGCGCCCGCAGCGCGGGCTCGTCCTCGGCGAGTAGCACAGTTTCCGTTCCTCGCGGACGCTCTACCGGGATGCTAAATGCCTCCCCCTCGGACGCGAGCTCGTGCACCCGAGGAAAGTAGACCTTGACCGTGGTCCCACTGCCTTCCTCGCTGTAGATAACTATCTGCCCTTCGCTCTGGCGGACGATCCCGTACGCGGTGGCGAGGCCAAGCCCCGTTCCCTTACCCGGCTCCTTCGTCGTGAAGAACGGCTCGAAGACGTGCCGCTTGACCTCGGGAGGCATCCCGCATCCGGTATCAGTCACGGCAAGCAACACATACTCTCCCGGCCGACAGTCTGGTGGGTTGTTCTCGTCTGTTAGCTGGACCGTGGACGTTTCAATCGTTAACTGGCCCCCGCTGGGCATGGCGTCCCGTGCGTTCACCGCAAGGTTGATCAACACATGTTCGAGCTGACCAGGGTCTACCTTTACCAGTCCGATACTCGCGTCCAGGTGGGAGGCGAGTCCGATGTCGGCATCTGTTTGCGGCTAAACGCGAGCAGTTGCTGCGTCAGGGCTGCAGCCCGGTTGCCCGCCTCTCGGACCTCCTCCAACATGGCGATCATGGGATCCCCGGCCGGTAATCGGAGGTGCATGATGTCGCTGTAGCCGCAGATCACCGTAACGAGATTATTGAAGTCATGGGCGATGCCGGCGGCGAGCTGCCCTACCGCTTCCAGCTTCTGTGACTGTCGCAGCCGGTCTTCCAACCGCTTGCTATTGGTGAGGTCCCGCACCATTCCGATAAAATGACGCTGCTCCTCGAGCTCGAATGCAGAGACCTGTAGCTGTATCGGGAATAGCGAGCCGTCCTTGCGCTTTCCGGTTAGCTCTCGTCCGATCCCCAGCACACGGGGTTGCCCGGTCTGCAGGTAATTGGCGATGTACGTATCGTGCGCACTCTGATGCGGCTCCGGCATCAACATACGGACGTTCTGCCCCATTACTTCGCCCTGTGAATAGCCGAAGGTGCGTTCTGCGGCGCGATTGAACAACAAGATCCGGCCGCGCGTGTCGATCGTGACGATGCTGTCGTCGGCGTTGTCTACCACTGGTTGGAAAAGGGTCGCGGCCCGTCGCCGCTCGGTGAGGTCTCGGATCACCTTGCCATAGGCCACGAGCACACCGCGCTCGTCCCGGATGGCCGTTACGCAGGTCCAGGCCCAGAACCGGCTGCCGTCCTTCCGGAGGCGCCATCCTTCTTCCTCGGCCCGACCTTGAGACCTCGCGGCGGCGAGCTTCTGCAGCGGATTTCCACCGGCATCTTCCGCCGGGTAGAAGCATGCGAAGCTCTTGCCCAGAATCTCCGCGGCTCGATAGCCCAGGAGCCGCTCCGAGCACGGGTGCCATTCCGACACGTTCCCCGCAGGGTCCATCAGCAGAGCGGCGTGCCCTTCCACCTCATCAAAGAGTCGCAGTAACTCGCTGGAGCGATCTAACGGAGTGTCACGATGCTTCACAGTATCCATCGGGTGCCACGGGATGTACCGGCCGGCCGGTTGCCAGTAGGGCCTGGGTCCGGTTCGCCTGGTCAGTTACAGACCGCACCCAGGATACCCGGCTCCCTCCCGATTGAACCAACCAGGGCAATGCAGGTCGGGGAGCGTTTGCCCTTCTCGCGGCTGTTCTCGACCCTCCCTGCGTCCGCGGCGACAGCCTCGCAGCCGCAATCCGTGCGGCCGAATTGGCGGGCGCCTTCGGTCAGCCTCTGGGGGGAGCCGTAGCGGAAGGAGGCGGCAATCCCCCCGCTCAACTCCACACTGAGCCGGCGGCTCCGTGCACGCCGGCTCGATCCCGACGCCCAGCACCTCGCCCGGTGCGCAGTGCGAACCCCTGACCCATCCCATAGGAACCCTGACATGGCATCCACGATCACTGTCGAAGCGAAGATGCTCGGGCAGCGAAAGCCGCTCGTGGCGGATTGGCATGTATCTCTCCCCGAAGGTGCGCCGCCCGCAACACTGCGCGCCCTGATCGAACAGGTGGTCCGCGCGGAAGTCGCGGCCCACGATCAGCGGCAGGAAGCGCGTCGCCTCACCCAGGTGCTCTCGGCGCAGCAGATCGAGGCCGGTGTAGCGCGGGGGAAGGTGGACATGGGCGGGCGCGACGAGACCGCCGAGGCGGCCGATCCGAACGCCGCGGTAGCGCGGGCGCTCCAGGCATTCGAGGACGGCTCCTACTTTGTGTTCCTTGATGACGTCCAGCAGACCGAGTTGGACGGCCGCATCGAGCTCAGGTCCGAAAGCCGGATGCTCTTCCTCCGGCTCGTCGCACTGGCGGGAGGGTAGCGTGCTCAAACCGGAACAGGCGGAAAAGGAGCTGAAGACGTTCAAGCTGGCGGACGGCAAAGCGCGCCGCTTGACGCGCCTCGCCACCCTGCCCGAGGGGACCCGGGCTATCGGCTACGGGTTGGTGGAGTGCGGCGCAGACGGCAGCACGGTGAAGGGAGACAAAGCCCGGGAAAAGCTCCGCGAGAGCTCGCTGCGGGCGTTGGAGGAGCTGACCCCTGCCGAGCGGACCGCGATCTTCGAAGCGCTCTGCCCCCAGCTCGGCGGGCCGCTTGAAGGTGCGTGGACCTTCCTGGAGTACCGTCCGTACGCCCACGGCTGGGAACGCCAGGCATTCCGTGCTCCGGGCAACCGGGCCGCGGTCCGCACCTACCGACAACACTGTATCACTCGCCTGCTGGAGAACCTGCGGGGCTACGAGCAGGACGTGACCTGGCTCGCGGCCTGGGCGCCGCACCTGTTCCGGTGGGGGACCCAGCACACCGTTCCGGTGCTGGCCGCGGCGCTCGACGCCGGCGGCGACACGGCCACGGAAGTGCGCGAGATCCTGATGGCTTCCGCACGCGGCGAGCACCCGGTGGGGATCATGGGCCGCCATGTCACCGGAGCCCTGCTGGGCGCCTCCCAGCCGGAAGGATGGGAGTTCATCGAGCGGATGCTGCTGGCCGCACAGCGCGAAGAAGGCTTGCGGCAGGTAATCCTGGAGAGCATCGACGAAGCCCATCCGGTCGCCTTCCGGCGGATGGTGGGCCTCATCCTGGAGAAGGATCTGCTGCGGTTCAGCGCCACGCTGCGCGCGGTGGACGTGTGGTTCGGGTTCCAGCTCGAGGTGGTGGACGCTAAACTGGCGCGGTCCGTGCTGGAGCAGGTCCACCGCCTTCTGGACGATCCGAGCGCGCGAGCCGCCGCACTGAATGGCGCAGACCCACGTGCCGCCTACCTCGCCCTCTGCTGCATGGCGTTCGAGGACGCGCCCGCCACTGTGGACCCGGCCCGCCGGCTCCTGTCCGAGGGCGCTCCGGAGCTGCGCTATGCCGCGGCCCAGTTGCTCGCGCAGCTCGGGCTGCACGAGGCACGCGCGGCCCTGGTGCCCGCGCTGGACGACCCGGAGCTCCGGGTGGCCCTGGTGGCGTTCTCCGGACTTTCCTCGCTGGAAACCAGCTACGATGACGAAGGTGAGCCGGTGCCCCAGGAGACACTCCCGGAGCTGTTCGAGGCCTTCACCCGGCTGGTGCAACGCGCGCCCAAGAAGGAGAAGGTCGTCTCCGACCTGATCTGGCCCGGGCAGGAGCTGTTGTGTGACCAGGCCACAGTGGCTGGGGAACTGCTGGACACGCTCGGGACGCGATCGCCCGCGGAGCTGATCCCGTTCATCCCACTGATGGAGCCGTACACGCGCAGCCGTGCCGTTGAGCGGCTGGCCAAGGCCAAGGGCGGCGCGGCCAAGGCTGCTATTCGAGATACGCTGCTGGCCCTTGCCGGCGATGCGGCGCAAGGCGTGCGGGAAGAAGCTCTGAAAGCGCTCAGCAAGGGACGGCTCGATCCCGGCGAAGCACCGAAGCTGGAGAAGCTGCTCACCCGGAAGGCCGCCGACCTCCGGCGAGGCGTCCTGACCGTTCTCCTCGCCCAGCAGGACGAGCAGGCCCTTGCCAGCGCCCAGCGCCTCTCGGCGGCGAAGAGCGCCGAGCAGCGTGTAGCAGGGCTGGAGCTGCTCGGCCAGCTGGCGCAGAAGGAGCGCGCGGTGACGGAATGCCGCGCCTTGGCCGCCGCCTACCGGGTCGCCCACCCCTCCCCCTCCGAGTCGGAAGAAAAGCTCCTGGAGCCGTTCTCCGATACGGCGCAGACCGCCGCGCCGGCGGAAGACGCCACGCTGGGCCTGTTCGACCGGACCCAGCTCACGCCAGCGGTGCGCCCGCCCGAAGTGCCCGGCATCGTGCTGGAGTCGCCCGCAGGCTCCGCCATCCTCAAGTCGCTGGACAAACTGATCCGGACCCACCGCGAGACGCCGGTGCACCTACGGTACGCCGTTGACGAGGACGATGAAGACGACGAGGGCGCCGAGCCGGACCGCGCCGATACGCAGCTGCTGGGCGATATCCGGTGGGGCTTCCCCGATCCGCAGGCCAACGTGGAGCGTGAGAAGGACCTCTCCCGGCTCCCTCTCCGGGAGGTGTGGCAAGCCTGGGAAGCTGCCCGCCCTGACGACCTCCGGGATCCGGACGGCCTGGAGCTGTTCCGCGCTCTCTACACCATCAAGAGCACCGCGCGCGGCGATCTCAAGCACTCGAGCCTGGTGGAGTCGGTGCTGGAGTGGCTGGCTTCGGCGCGGCCTACGCCCGGCGCCGTGCCGTTCCTGATCGGAGCTGCGGAGACCGTTTATGCGCGCGTACCCGAGGAGACGATTCTCAAGAAGGCCAAATCCCGGAACTTCTGGGAGGCGGCGGCCTGGCGCAGCGATGTCAAGCGCGAGCCGTGGATCTCGCTCGCCCGCGACTACCGGAGCCTGTTCCCAACCGAGTGGAGCGACGAGGACCACCAGCGGTGGTGGGGACTGGTCCACTGGCTGGATCTGCCTGCACCCCGTATCCCGCGCGAACGCCCGGGGCTGGAGGAGCTGCTGATCGCGTGGCGGACCGGCGCCGCCTCCGAGGCGGACCTCATCGACCAGCTCCTCGGCGCCGCTTCCGACGATGACGATGACGACGACGATTACGGTTACGGCAGTGGTCGCGGGGAGCTAGGCGGGCTGACCGGCCGGAAGCCGTCTCCACTCTTCGAGCGCTATCCGGGCCTGGAGGAGATTGTCCACCGGTGCCGCGCCCGCATCCTGGATGTGGAGCTGAAGCGAGGCGACCTGCCGACCCCCGCCACCTCGTCGGCGCTCTCGCTGCAGTCCGCGGGGGGGATGGAGGCGCTACTCCGGCTGCTCTCCGCCCTCGGCACCGGGAACCTGATCCGCGGTTGGATCTACTCGGACCAGTCGAAGGCGGCGGTGTTCAGCAAGCTGATCCGCGCCACCTTCCCAACGGCGCAAGACACGCCGGAAGCGTTTGCGGAACATGCCCGGAAGACCCGGATCAGCGAGAAGCGGCTGGTGGAAGCGGCCACCTACGCGCCCCAGTGGGCCGCCCACGTGGAGCACACCCTGGACTGGCCGCAGCTTGCGGACGCCATCTGGTGGATCCACGCACACACCAAAGACGATCAATGGAGCGTGGATGAGGACATCCGCGAAAGCTGGACCGCCCAGGTGAGCGAGCGGACCCCCCTGTCCGCCCAGGCGCTCATTGACGGCGCGGTGGACGTGGACTGGTTCCATCGCGTTCACAGAGCGCTAGGGCCCCAGCGGTGGGCTACGCTCGACGCGGCGGCCCGGTTCGCCTCCGGCGGCGGTGGGCACAAGCGGGCTCAGCTCTTCGCCAGCGCCATGCTCGGCAGCGCGAAGCGGGAGGTGCTGCTCTCGCAGGTGAAGGAGAAGCGGACCCAGGATCCCCTCCGCGCGCTCGGGTTGCTGCCGCTACCCGACGATCCGGCCGATCGAGAGCGCGAAGTGCTGGAGCGCTACGGCGTGATCCAGGAGTTTCTCCGCGGCAGCCGCCAGTTCGGCTCCATGCGCCAGGCAAGTGAGAAGCTAGCCGCCTCGATCGCGATGGAGAACCTGGCGCGGACGGCCGGCTATGCAGACCCGGTGCGCCTGGAGTGGGCCATGGAGGCGCGCGCCATCGAGGACCTGGCCTCCGGGCCGGTCACGGCCACGGCGGGCGAGGTGTCAGCCACCCTCTCCATCAACGACTGGGGCCAGCCGGAGCTCGTGTTCGCGAAGAGCGGCAAAGTGCTGAAGTCCCTGCCGGCCGCTGCGAAGAAAGACCCGACGGTCGCGGCCCTCGTGACCCGCAAACGGGAGGTGGAGCGGCAGGCGTCTCGGATGCGCCTCTCCCTGGAGAGCGCGATGTGCCGGGGCGATCGATTCACCGGCGTCGAGCTAGAGACGCTCACGGCCCATCCGGTGCTGGCGCCGATGCTCCGCAATCTCCTGTTCGTGCGGGAGCGCGACGGCAGCCCGGCCGGAGCCGGCTACCCGGTGGACG
>JAJFMS010000258.1 GCA_020696885.1 Armatimonadota bacterium
TCCATTAGCGCGATCCAGCCTTCGTTGGAGCGCCGCGCCTGCCGCAGCACCGTGTGCTGGAACTCCACGGCGGGTAGTGCCGCCAGGTCCCGCAGCCGCTCGCCCAACTGTCCCAGCCCCCGGCCCGGCTGCGCTTCGGCACGGCTAAAACCGGTAACGCGAATGCACTCGATCACGAACCGCGCCAGGTCCATTCCGGACGCAGACCGGGTCATCTCGCCGGGCCAGAACCGCCGCGGCTGGATGGGCGTGTGCCGCAGCGCCTGGGCGACCTGGCCGAGCACCGCGTCCGGGAAACACTCCCACATGACGGTGCCGAACACCACGTCCTGACCCCGGGCCGAAGGGAAGACCGGCGCCAGGAGATGACGATTGTCGAACGCCATCAGGCCGCCCATGCTGAACGTGGCGTCGGTGACCAGGTCCTGCGGCACTACCCGGAGCAGCCGCCGGCTGGTGCACGCGGTGCGATAATCGGCTTCCGAGTTGACCAACCGGGCGTGCGACGCGCCCTCCAGGAGCAGGTAGCCCATGGGGGCGTGCCAAAAACCGAACGGCGAGCCCCAACCGCAATCGCCGACGAATCCGTTCGAGGTGAGCGCGATGCGGTGGCTCTGCGGATCGCCCGGGTAACCCGCGAGCGAGGTGAGCACGTCGGCAGCCCGCCGGCCGAGAAGCCGCTCGTGTGCAGCCAGGAAGTCATCCGGCGAGGGAGGGGTGGCCTGCTCCTCGGTATCGGCGTCCGGGAAGAACCAGTAATCCCCGGGATCCTCGCCGAACGAGAAGCCGCAGCCCGCCCGGCGCTCCGGATGTGGCGTGGGCTGTACGATGACGTCGTTATCGGTGCAGTACACCGCGTGCCCCGCGGTGCGCAGGAGCATGTGGTTCCGGTTTCCCCCCAGGGAGTAGTCGCTCACCGGATCCCCGTGGAGGGCAAACTGCACCACGTCCTCGGAAACCCCAGAGGTCCGGACCAACTCCTCACCCAACTGCCGAGCCTCGCGGGTCCCAAACACGCCGATCGAGTTCGCATGCCGGGAGGCGAGCGCGCCGGCGCACGCGCGGAGGTCGCTGCCGGCGCCGGCCGGGGTATCGTCGAACACCATCAGTCGCGGCTGCCGGCCATGCCGTGAGGTGTTCTCGATCACGCTCTCCAGGCACCGGCCCACGAGGTCGGGGCGGCCGCGGGTGAGCACGGCCACGATCTCGATCCCTGGCTCCGCTCCCGCCTCGCGGGCCTGGCTTCGGGGCATGGCGGACGGTGCCGGTGAAAGGGTCCAGGCGGGGGCAGGGCTCGCCGGAAGGGTGTCCCCCTCCAACTCCAGAAGCAGGCGCTCGGCCTCTTCGTCGCTCATCTCTTCCAACTGCGCCAGCAGCGCGGCCTGGCGGTCCGCGGCGGTGTCCACCGCAGGCGCTTCCGCTTCCAGCCGCGCGGCGATCCCGGCCACCGTCGGATCCTGGAACCAGTGCGTGAACGGCACGGTGACGCCCAGCGCGTCGCGGATACGGGAACTGATCTGCACCAGCAGCAGCGAGTGGGCACCCAGCTCGAAGAGATTGTCGCGGACGCCCACGTGGTCGAAGCCAAGCACCGCCGCCGCGATCTCCGCGAGGCTCACCTCCAGCGGGGACCGAGCCGGCACGGGATCTCCCGGAAGCTGCACCCGGGAGCGGAGCCGGCTGCGCTCGACCTCGGCGTGCAGCGCCGCCACGTCGCCACCAAGCCGGGCCAGCCGCGCCAGCGCCGCGGCCCGGTTGGAGCGGGGCTCCACGGGAGCCGGCGCAGACGCCGGAACGGCCGGCTGCGCCGGCTCGGTCCCCGGCCGGTACTCCACCTCCGCGGCGTCCACGGTGGAGACAACGAAGGTTCCGGCCGCGTCCGGCTGGCTAACGGAGTGAAGGAAGTCCAGCGCCGGGCGATTGCGGGCGGTGACGGTGGTGGGGAACCGCACCTCCGCTTTGCCGCTGGCAGCCGCCTGGGCGCCTAGATGAGCAAGCACCCGGTGCTCCACTCCACGCCCCAATGCGCGGCAGCTCAGGAGCAGGCTCTCCACCACCAGCGCGGCCGGCTCTTCCCGGAACAATACGGCTCCGACGAGGCCGTAGTCTCCGAAGCGATCGGCTACGTGGACCACCCGGCAGCCCTGGCCGGCGCCGCGGATCCAGCCCTCGATCTCCCCCGCGGTACGGGTAGCGGGCTGCGTATTGAACTGCGTTACCCGCTGGGAGAGCTGGGCCACCCGCTCCAGCTCCTCGGGCGAGGGCGGCGCGATCCGGACGCGCAACTCCAGGCGCTCAATAAACTCCGCCAGCGAGCCCGCCGACTGCAGGGCCACCTCACGGGCGCTGTTCTGCTGGTAATGCGTGGCTCGAAGCCGGTCCTCCCGGGTGGTGCCGGCGCGGTCCAGCGCCCACACGTGGTCCAGGAAGCCGGGGATCTCTTCGGCGCGTGCCGGCAACTGCAGGACCAGCGCCTCCGGACACCCGCGCTCCACCTCCGCGCACTCCAGCGGGTTATCGTCCCAGGCTCACGCCCGCCGGGCCGTCTTCCGCACAGACCCCGGACCAGAGTGTTCCGTCGCAATCCAGCGCCAGGAGCTTGTGTGGACCCACCGCCAGCGCGTAGGCCTTCCGCGCGATGAGCGTTCCCACCGCCGTGAAGAACTCCGCCGTATAGGGAAGGTGGCCTTCTGCGTCACCCAGAGGCTCGTAGTAATGCGGCACCGGATAGCAATCCAGCAGGCTCCGGCTCTCCACCACGTCCACGCGCTCCCCACGAAGAAGCGCTCCGCTGATCCGCCCTTCCACCGCGGCGAGTTGCGCGCCGAGCTCCGCCTGTGCGGCGGGAGAAGGAGGGCAAAGGCAGACGAGCACGTGGCCGCGGTCGGTCCGGGAGGTGGAGAGGAGGCCGATGAGCTCCTCGACGTTTCGCCGGAGGGACTCCAGCCGTTCGCTCTGGGGATTGCCGGGAGCGCCGCACCAGTCTTCCAGGCGGATCAGGAGCACCTGGAGCCGGGGCTCGGTCAGCCCCGGCGCTCCGGGCTGCGCCAGGTGCTGGAAGAGCTGGTTATAGGGTGCGAGCTCAAGCTGGTGAGAAATTCCCAGCTCGCTTAACCAGTAAGCGGTAGGACGGGCTGCGAGATCACAGGTAAAAGTAGAAGCTAGATCGACGCGAAGCTCGGCCATGAGAACGACGGAGGAGTTAACTAAAATAGTTCTTAGGAAAGGCTTACATTCTAATATCGGCTCGGGGAGCCGTGTAGGACACTGAAGGCGCTTCCGAATTCCCGCGCACACTACTTGCCCGACCTGGATAGTAGTCTACCAAGCCTACGGCCGTGTCCCTATCCTCCCTCCTGGCCGGCGACGCGGAGGAGTTCCACTTCCGCGAGCGAACAGTCCCGATAATAAGCACCGTCCGCTCCTTCAGGTCTTCGATGCCCCGCCGCACTTTCCGCATCCCATCTCTCCTGGTGTTGACCGTCGCCGGCGTGCCTGCGGCGGCCCTGGCAGCCGCTTTGGCGCCAGCACCGGCCGTGGCGGACCGCGAGCTCCCTGCCGCCGCGGCGGAGCTGCTCGGCCGGCGGTGCCTGCAGTGTCACGGGGCGCAGAAGCTCTCCGGGCTGGACCTGCGCACCCGGGAGGCGGCGCTGCACGGCGGCGGTCGAGGAACGCCCCTGATAGCCGGGAAGCCGGAGGAGAGCCTGCTCTACCGCGTCATCTCCGGACAGGCCGAGCCGAAGATGCCGCCCGGGAAGCCGCTGCCCCCCGCCGAGCAGGCGCTGCTCCGCCGCTGGATCGCCTCCGGCGCCGCCTGGCCGGCTAAGACCGGCCCCGAGGAAGTGCACTGGTCCTACCGCCCGATCCAGCGCCCCGCGCTGCCGCAGGTCAAGAACCGCGACTGGCCGCGGAACCCGATCGACGCCTTCGTGCTCGCGAAGCTGGAGGTGAAGGGCCTTAGCCCCGCCCCACCCGCCGACCCGCGCACCCTGATCCGCCGTGTCTACTTCGACCTCACCGGCCTGCCGCCAACCCCCGACGAAGTGGAGGCGTTCGTGCGGGAGTGCGAGCGTGAGGCAGCGGCCCCCCCAACACCCAAGGCCCAACACCCAACACTCGGCGCCTATGAGCGGCTCGTTGATCGCCTGCTCGCGTCGCCGCGCTACGGGGAGCGGTGGGCACGGCATTGGCTGGACGTGGCGCGGTTCGCGGAGAGCCAGGGGTTCGAACGGGACAAGGTGCGCGAGAACGCCTGGCGGTACCGGGACTGGGTGATCCGGGCGCTCAATCAGGATCTGCCGTACAACCGCTTCATGCAGTGGCAGGTGGCCGGGGACGTGCTGCCGGACGCCACGCGGGAGAGCGTTACCGCCACCGGGTTCCTGGTGGCCGGGCCGTGGGACGAAGTCGGCAACCTGCAGGTGAGCGAGCTGATGAAGGCCCGTGTGCGCGAGGACGAGCTGGAAGACATCGTCAGCGCCGTGGGGCAAACGTTCCTGGGGCTCACCGTCAACTGCGCGCGGTGCCACGACCACAAGTTCGATCCGATCCCGCAAAAGGACTACTACCGGCTTGCTGCCGTCTTTGCGGGCGTACGGCACGGGGACCGCTCCATCCTCCCTCCGGCCGAGAAGACGGCGCACGAAGCCGAGGTGGCCGCGCTGGAGAAGCGCGAAACGGAACTGACCGCCGAGGCCGGAAAGCTAGACGGGGAAGGCCGGCAGCGGGTGCTGGCCGCCCGCGCCGGAGGCAGCGCGACCGTGACGGCAGCCGGACCGGCCCCGGTGCTGCGGTGGGACTTCGAGGCCGGCACCCGAGACCTCGCCCGGGGGATCGAGCTCCGGCTCACCGGCGGCGCGGCGGTAGCCGGCGGCCGGCTGCGGCTTCCGGGCAAGGAGGCGCGCGCGCAGTCGGACCCGCTTCCGTTCCCGGTCACCGCGAAGACGCTGGAAGCCTGGGTCAGCCTCAAGGACCTGACCCAGCGCGGCGGCAGCGTGCTCACGCTGGAGACCGACGGGGGCGGCGTCTTCGACGGCCTGGTGTTCGGCGAGCGCCAGCCGAAGAAGTGGATGGCCGGGAGCAACGGCTTCGTCCGTACGCGGGACCTCACCGGCCCGGAGGAGACCAGCGATCCGGTGAAGCTGGTCCACGTGGCGGCGGTGTACGGCCCAGACCACCGCGTCACCGTCTTCCGCAACGGCCAGCCCTACGGCGAGGGGTACGTCCCCGGCACGGAGGGCGCTTCCGCCCTGCAGACGTTCGCCGGCGGCAAGGGGCACCTGCTGTTCGGTCAGCGCCACACCGGAGCCGGCGGCGATGCCTGGCTGAACGGCGAGATCGAGGAAGCCCGCGTCTATACCCAGGCGCTGACGCCGGCCGAGGTGCTCGCCTCCTTCAACGCCGGTCCCGCCAACGTGCGCCCGGAGGAGCTCCTGGCCGCACTTTCGCCCGCAGAGCGCGAGCGCCGGAAGACGCTAGACACCGAGCTGAGCACCCTCCGGGAGCAGATCCGGACCCTCCGGGTGCAGCCGCAGGCCTACGCCGCCAACCCTAAGGAGCCGCCCGCCGTGTTCCTGCTGGAGCGCGGTGACGTCCAGAAGAAAGGCGAGAAACTGGCGCCGGCGGGGCTGAGCGTGATCAGCTCCCTCCCGGCACAGCTCGAAGGCGCGGACGTCCCCACGGAGGGCGTCCGCCGTGTGAAGTTCGCGGAATGGCTGGCGGACGCTCGCAACCCGCTGCCCGCCCGCGTGATGGTGAACCGCGTCTGGCAATACCACTTCGGCCGCGGACTCGCCGGTAGCCCCAGCGACTTCGGCGCCAACGGAGAAGCCCCCACCCACCCGGAACTGCTGGACTACCTGGCGGCCACGTTCGTGTCCGGGAACGAGGAAATGGGGAAACGTGGAAATGCGGATCCCATTTCCCCATCTCCCCGTTCCCCCATTTCCCCCGCAAGGCGCTGGTCCCTGAAAGCGCTGCACCGGCTGATCGTGACTTCGAACACCTACCGGCAGGGGGGACGCCTGGACCCGCGGGCGGCGGCGGTGGACTCCGAGAACACGCTGTTGTGGCGGCAGGCGCCGCGGCGGCTGGAGGCGGAGGAGCTGCGGGATACGCTGCTGGCGGTGAGCGGGCAGCTCAACCTCCAGGAGGGCGGTCCCGGGTTCAAGCTGTTCAACGTGCTGGTGAGCAACAGCAGTTTCTACACGTTCGAGGACAAGGTCGGGCCGGAGTTCAACCGCCGGAGCATCTACCGCACCGTGGTGAACAGCGGCGGTGTGCCGCTGCTGGACGCGTTCGACTGCCCGGATCCCAGCGTCAAGGCGCCCCGGCGCGGCACCACCACCACGCCACTCCAGGCGCTGGCGTTGATGAACAACTCGTTCGTCTTGCGCCAATCGCGGGAACTGGCGGCGCTGCTGGAGAAAGAGGCGCCGGTCAACCGGCCGCGGCAGCTCGAGCTCGCCTACCAGCGCGCATTCGGACGCCCACCCACCCCGGCGGAGCGCGCCCGCGCCGCGGTGTTCGTGAGCGCCCACGGGCTGCCCGCCTTCTGCCGCGCGCTGCTCAACGCCAGCGAGCTGATTTACGTCCGCTGAAGGAACCCCGATGAAGCGAACCGATCTTACCGATCTCTGCTGCGGACCGGACCGGCAGGCCCTCTCCCGCCGGGAGGTGCTCTGGCGCGCCGGCGGCGGCCTCGGCGGGCTGGCGCTCTCCTGGCTCATGGCGCAGGAAGCCGCAGCCTCCCCGGGAAAAGCGCCCGGGGCTGCGGTCGCCGCTCCGCACTTTCCCGCGAAGGCGAAGCGCGTCATCCAGATCTTCCTGGCCGGAGGTGTCAGCCACGTCGACACCTTCGACTACAAGCCGGAGTTGGAGAAGCACGACGGGAAACCGCTCACCGGCAAGGGCACGGTGGACACCTTCTTCGCGCAGCCCGGCAACCTGATGAAGTCCGTCTGGCCGTTCCAGCGCCGCGGCAAGAGCGGCCTCTGGGTGAGCGACCTCTTCCCGCACCTGGCCGGGTGCGCGGATGACCTCACCGTCTTCAACTCCCTGGTGGCGAAGAGCAACAACCACACCCCCGGCGCCTTCATGATGAACAGCGGCTTCACCATGAACGGCTTCCCCTCCATGGGCTCCTGGGTGAGCTACGGGCTGGGCTCGGAGAACCAGGAGCTGCCGGCGTTCGTGGTGCTGCCGGACCCGCGGCAGCTTCCCGCGGGCGGCGCCATCAACTGGACCGCCGGCTTCCTCCCCGCGTCGTACCAGGGGGTGATGTTCCGCTCCGGCGGCGACCCGGTGCCGGACCTGTTCCCCGCGGAGAAGATCGAGGCCGGCACGGAAAGCGCCACCCGGCAGTTCCTGGGCGAGCTGGACCGGGAGTTCGAGGCCCGCAACCCCGGTGAGAGCGGCATCACCGCCCGCATCCGCAGCTACGAGCTGGCGGGTCGGATGCAGCTAAGCATCCCCGGCGTGGTGAAGGTGCAGGACGAGCCCGCCGAGACCCGCGCCCTTTACGGGCTGGACGACCCCAACGCCGTCAGCTTCGGCCGCAACTGCCTGCTGGCCCGGCGCCTGGTGGAGCGGGGCGTGCGGTTCGTACAGCTCTACCACGGCGGCGCCTTCGGCTCCCCGCGCGTGAACTGGGACGCGCACGAGGACCTGAAGGAGAACCACGGCAAAGAGGCCGCCACGATGGACCGGCCGGTGGCCGGGCTCCTGAAGGACCTGAAGCGGCGTGGGATGCTGGACGACACCCTGGTGGTGTGGTGCACCGAGTTCGGCCGCACCCCGTTCACGCAGGGCGTGGGCAAGCCGGGCCGCGACCACCATCAGCATGTGTTCACCTGCTGGATGGCCGGCGCCGGCCTGAAGCCCGGCATGGCGTTCGGCGAGAGCGACGAAGTGGGCTACGGCCCCGGCCGGGACCCGGTGAGCGTCCACGACTTCCACGCCACCATCCTGCACCTGCTGGGGATGGACCACAAGCAGCTCACCTACTACCACAACGGCATCCAGCGCCGCCTCACGGACGTGCACGGCGAGGTGATCCGGGGAGTGCTCGCGTAGCGCTTCGCGCGGTGTTCAGGTGTTCAGGGGTTCAGGGGTTCAGGGGTTCAGGGGTTCAGGGGTTCAGGTGTTCAGGTGTTCAGGTGTTCAGGTGTTCAGGTAGAGTGAGACCTCGGCCGCTCTGGTCTGCGCCCAAAATCATTCTCTTACTCTTACTCATTCTCTTACTCTTCCCTGACCCCAGGACTCCCGCCTGATGCTCCCGTCATAGGGACAACAAGCTCCAGAGGAGGTACGGCGATGGGACGAATGCTTTGCTCGGCCCCGGTAGTGCTCACGCTGCTCTGCGCCCTGACCGCGGGCGCTGCTCCGCCCGGCCGGTCGCCGCTGGACCGGCATCGCTCCTTTGGGGTGCCGAAGACGTACCGCAACCTCACGCTCATCCCGGTCTACGACACTGCGGCGCGCTCCACCGCGCGGTACCTCACGCTGGATGAGGGGTTGAAGCGGAAGCTGGTCAAGGTGAAGGAAGCCGGGGACGGCGGCGACGTGAACCGCCTGCTGGTCTCCAACCTGGGCGACGACCCGCTCTACATCATGTCCGGCGAGATCGTGCTGGGCGGCCAGCAGGACCGCTGCATGGGCGCCGACACGATCATCCCCGCCCGCAAGAAGAACGTGCCGGTGACGGTGTTCTGTGTGGAGCACGGGCGGTGGGACGGGCGCGCGGAGTTCGGCGGCAGCGCTAAAACAGTGGCCAGCGCGGGCATCCGCGCCAGCGTCCAGGAAGGCGCATTCGCGGCCGGACGGCCTGCGGCGGAGCCCGCCGTGGCCGCCCCCGCACGCCAGGAGCGGATTGCGGCAACGCGCAACGTGGACGCCCCCGTAATCCGGCAGCAGTCCGCGGCACGGATCACCGGCGACGTCAACATGGGCAGCCGGGCCGCCTCACGGCAGCCGAACGACGTCGGTACCGCCCAGCAGCGCGTCTGGGACCAGGTGGCTTCCAAGAACAGCCGCTTCAAGACCAGCAACGCCACCGGCACCTACCGGGACGTGCTGAACCTCTCCGGCGGCGAGACGCAGAAGCGCGTGGCCCCCTACCTCCGGGCGCTCTCGGGCGGGTTCGGCAGCGATCCGCAATTGGTGGGCGTGGTGGCGGGAGTGAACGGCAAGGTCGCCACCGCGGATCTCTTCGGCGACCCCGCGCTCTTCCGGAAGCTGTGGCCGAAGCTGCTCCGCTCCTACGCGCAGGATGCAGCGGAGAGCGCCTCCGTGAAGGGGCAGCAGCCCACGCCCGTGACCGCGGACCAAGCGCGTGACTTCCTCCTCGCCGCCTCGCGGGGCGCCTCCAGTGCGGGAGCCCAGGCCGGCGGAGCCTCGAGCGCTCGGGTGGAGTCGAAGAGCGCGCTGCTCTACCGGATCGTCGCGGAAGATCGCAAGGCGCCGCGCCCGGCCGGCGGAGCTGGGGCGCCGGCCCCCGGGGGATCGGGGAAGGCGCTGCACGAGAACTTCATCCGGAAGTAGCCGCAAGACGAGGAAGGAACCGGGGTGAAGCAGCGGGAAACGCTGCTTCACCATGACTTCTTCAGCAACACCCACCCGCCGAGAGCTCCTTCGCCTGGGCGCCGGCTGCCTCGCCTCCCTGGCGGCGCCCCGGTTGACGGCCGCCGCGGAGTCGCCGCGCATTTACCGGATCGGCGTGATCTCCGCCAGCAATGGGGGGAAGCCGCAGAAGACCAACGGCCACACCTGGCACTTCGCGCACTTCTTCCACCCCACGGTGAACCAGGAGGCGATCAAGAAGTACCTGGACCCCGCCAACATCACCTACTTCGAAAAGTACCGCGGCCGCCTGGACGACCACTTCGACCAGATCCCGTTCGCCGACACGCGCATCACCCACGTCTACGACGCGGATCCGGCCAACGCCGCGATGTACGCGGAGGCGTTCCCCGGGGTGCAGGTAGCGCGCTCCGTAGAAGAGCTGGTCAAGGAAGTGGACGCCGTCTGGATGGGCGACGCGTCCGGCCGCGGTGAGGACCACTACGACCTGGTGGCGCCCGGGTTGGAAAAAGGCCTCCCGACCTTCTGCGACAAGCCGATCGGCGGCACGGTGGCCGGCACCCGCCGCATCCTGAAGCTGGCGCAGGAGCGCCGTGCCCCGCTGATGTCCTCCAGCCTGTTCCGCCACCAGTGGGGCACGGAGCAGGCCCTCCGGATGCGCGACTCCGGCGAGCACGGCTCGCTGCAGTACGTGCTCGCCAGCCTCGGCGGCGGCTTCAGCCTGCCGTCCTGGATGGTCTACGGCCAGCATCCGATCTGGACGGTGGTGACGCTCGCCGGACCGGGCGTGGAAGCCGTGAGCGCCTACGCCCGCGAGGCTACCTGCCACGCCCTGCTCACCTACCCGGACCGCATGCCGGCCGAAGTGTGGTACGGGCGACCGGACATCGCGTCGGAGTATTGCTCCACCTCCGTCCACTTCCAGAAGAAGACCTACGAGTACACCCCCGCCATCGAGGGCAACTGGGGCCTCGGCCACCACTACGAGATGTTCCGGATGGCAGACGTCTTCCGGAAGATGATCCGCACGCGCAAGGAGCCGGTGCCGCACCGGGAGATCCTGGAAGTCACCGCCATTGTCCATGCCGGGGCGAAGTCCCTGGCGGAGAAGAACCGGATGGTGCCGCTGGCAGAGGTGATGGGCGAGTAGCGACTACGCGGACGTCCCGAAGCGGGAGAGCCGGAACCGGGAGAGGTCGTGGGCAGGCTCGCGGTCCTGGGCGAGCGTGGCGGCGAGGCGGCCGAGCAGGACCGTGAACTTGAAGCCATGGCCCGAAAGTCCGCCCACGAAGACCACGCGCGGCTCGCCGGGAAGGCGATCCACGATGAAGTCCTCGTCCGGCGTCATCGTGTAGAGGCAAACCTTGTGGGACGCTACCGGCCCGGTAGCGTCCGGGAGCCGGCGCTCCAGGTAGGTGCGGAGAACCTGATCGTCCGCTTCGGAGGGCTCGCGGTCCGGGCTGTTCGGGTCGTGCGGCGTCCCGGCCACGTGGAGCGCCACCTTGGCGCCGGGTATGCCATCGTGCTCCGGGAAGCCGTAAAACAGCTCCGCCATGTCGATCCACACCGGGAAGCGGGCCGGCGCGAAGGCGGCCCGGTCGCCCCGCACCGTGAAGTGGGCGTACTGCTGGCGGGTAACGGTGAGCGGGGGCGAGGCCCAGGGCGCCACCAGCCCGGAGGTCCAGGGCCCGGCCGTGATCACCACGCGGTCGAACTCCTCGCTCTCACCGTTCACGCGCAGCCGGACCCCGCTGCCGGACGGCTCCAGCGCCTCCACGCGCGCGCCTTCTCGAAGATCGGCTCCTTCGGCCCGGGCGCCCCGGGCGTTCGCGGTCACGCAGCGGGAGGCGCGCAGGAGGCCGCTTTCCGGCTCGAAGATCCCGTACTCTTCCGGCGCCAGGCGGAACGGGGTGAAACGAGCCTGCGCCGCGGAGGCGGAGAGCCGCTGGTAGTGAACCCCCACCTGCTGGAGCGCGGCCTCCGTGGCGGACATCTCCGGATGGCCTTCCGGCCCGAAGAAGAAGCCGCCGCACCGCAAGAAGAGCGACTGCCCGCTCTGCCGCTCCAGGTCCGCCCAGAGCGGATACGCCGCCTCCATCAGCGAGGCGTAGAGCGGGTCCGGGTACACCCTCCGGATGATCCGGGAGGCGCCGTACGAGCTGCCCCGGTCGTGGTCCAGGGAGAACTGCTCGTAGCCGACCACCTGGTGGCCGTCCGCCGCCAGAAACCGCGCCGCGGCCGTACCCACGCCGCCGAGTCCGAGAACCGCGATCCGCATAGCGGCAGTATATCAGGCGATCGGCGGGGGCTACCACGGAGGAGGACCAGGGGGAGTTTTGGACAGGATCACAGGATCAGAGAGGATGGGTGTGGCGGATGCACTGGTGCGAGGTCCTCGTACCGAGAACATGCCTAGTCGCGGGAGGGTGCTATGAGGATGCGGAAAGAGTAGGGCGATGGAGTAGCGCGTCCATAGAAGAAGAGAGTCATTGCGAGGGGCGTCTTTTGCCCCGTGGCAATCCCCTCCGTTACGGATCCGGCCAATCGCCGAAGCACGCTGGCTGGGTACGGCTCAACCTTCGGGATTGCCACAGCGCCAAGGGAGCGCGGCGAAAGGCCAGTAGGGCGGTGGGCGCTTCGCAATGACC
>JAJFMS010001185.1 GCA_020696885.1 Armatimonadota bacterium
ATCAGCTTCGTCCGGACGCCCTACCGGAGCGGGTAAGCGAGATCGAGGTGCCGGGAAACTGGGAGGCGCAGTTCCCGTCGTCGTCTGGCGTGTTCGGACGCGCCTGGTACCGGCGCCGCGTGGAAGTGCCGCGGGACTGGCAGGGCCGGGCGGTCTTCCTCCGGTTCGGCGCGGTGAACTATTATTGCCAGGTCTGGGTAAACGGCCGCTTCCTCGGTGACCATGAGGGCGGCTACACGCCGTTCCACTTCCGCGTGGATCCATATCTGGACGGCCGCGGCGAAGTAGAGGTGGTGGTCAAGGTGGTCAACGCCGCCCACGCCACGCCGAGCTTCCCGGAGTTCTCCTATCAGGAGGTGGCCGGAACGCTGAAAGACATGTTCGGCTTCTCCATCGGCGAAGTCCCGATCGGTAAGCAGAACTGGTACGGCAGCGTCAGCGGGATCTGGCAGGACGTCTACCTGGAAGCGGTCTTCCCCACCTTCTTCACGCACATCTTAGTGACCCCGGACGTGGACGCCTCCCGCGCGCTGGTCCGCGTCGGCATCCACGACCCGCAGCTCCATGCGGCGCACCTGTGCCTCCATTACCGTGTCCTGGACGGTGCCGGCGCTACCGTGGGCGAGCGTCGAACGGTGACCCTGGCCGAGGCGCTGGGGGAGAACCACTCGCCGGAGCGACCGCTGCAGTCGCCGTTCGTCGAGATCCCGATCGAGGGGATGAAGCTCTGGGGGTTGGAGGATCCACATCTCTATCGCCTGGAGGTACGGCTGGAGACCAAGGGGCAGGAACAGGACACCCTGGCCACGCGCTTCGGGATGCGGAAGGTAGGGATCCAGCAGAACCGGATCTACCTGAACGACGAGCCGATCTACATCATCGGGGCGCTGGATCAGGACTTCTATCCGGAGACGAGCTACACGCCCCCGTCCGTGGAGTTCCTGGCGGATCAGGTAGACAAGGCCAAGCACATGGGCCTCAACCTGCTGCGCTGCCACATCAAGGCGCCGGACCCGCGCTACCTGGACGTGGCGGATGAGCGCGGCATCCTGGTGTGGGAAGAACTGCCGAACTGGCTGAAGCTGACCGAGGAGTCCGCCGCCCGCGGGCGCGAGACGATCACCAAGATGATCGAGCGGGATTTTAACCACCCGAGCACCATCATCTGGACGGTGATCAACGAGAGCTGGGGCGCGGACCTGGTTAACAAAGAGTACGATCGGCGCTGGGTGAAGCAGATGTACTACTACGTCAAGCGCCTGGACCCGACGCGCCTCGTGGTGGACAACTCACCCTGCAACATGCCCGGCGGGAACAACTTCCACCTGCGCACGGACATCGAAGACTACCACATCTACTTCCAGATTCCGGACCACTACCACAAGTGGAACGCCTGGTGCCGAGACTTCTCCCAGCACCCGTCCTGGACCTTCAGCCGCCATGGCGATGCGGAGCGGACCGGGCAGGAGCCGCTGATGTGCTCCGAGTTCGGCAACTGGGGTCTCCCCACGCTGAAAGACCTGCTCCTGGACTACGGCGAGGAAGAGCCCACCTGGTTCAAGACCGGGGTGGACATCACCATCCCGCATGGCGTCCAGCGCCGCTTCAGCCGGCTGCACCTGGACGAACTGTTTGGCGGGTACGACCAGTTCGCCGTGATGACGCAGTGGCAGCAGTACTTCGCGCTGAAGCACCAGATCGAGGAGATGCGGAAGTATCCCAGACGTGGTGCTCTCTCACTGGAGCGCGCTGGACGTTACCGGCTACACGGTCGAGTGGAACATCAGCGAGTTGGGCGTTTCCGGCATCATCCCGGACGTCTGTGTAGACCGCGCGGATAGCCGAGACATCGGTCGTGTGTCGTTCGTCGTCCCGCCGCTCACTGAGTCCGCGCGCTGCCGCTTGCACCTCCGGCTTCGCGACCGGGAGGGGCGGATCGTCGCGCGGAACATCCAGTACCTGTCGTTCTTCCCGCACGCGGCGCGCCGCCCCGCGCGGAACACCGGCCCGATCTGGGTTCACGACCCGTTCGACATGTGGGACCTCGAGGAGAAGCTCGTCCAGGAAGGCTACCAGGTAGTCGGCAGCCCGGCCGGCGGGGAGGGTGCACGTCCGGCACTGGCCGTGGTGAGCCGCCTGGACGATGAAGTGGCGCGCTTCATGGAAGAGGGCGGCTCGGTCCTGTTCCTGGTGCGCTCACCGGGCGACATCCAGTCCGATCTGGTGCAGCGCACCGGCATCCGGATCCGCGACCGCCGCGTGCGGATCGACGAGCGGAGTAAGGAGAAGAACCCGTGGGAAGGGGACTGGGTCTCCAACTTCAACTGGATCAAGCACGACCTGCTCTTCGACGGCATCCCGCGGACGGTCGACAGCCCGTTCTCCGGCGAGTTGATGGATATGCAGTACTATCGGGTGATCCCGAACCAGGTGCTCATCGGCTGGAGCCCGGAGCGTGACTTCGCGGACATCCACGCCGGGATGGTGGTTGGCTGGGTCCACGCCCCGGTAACGCTGATGGCCCAGTGCAAGTGGGGCAAGGGCAAGCTGCTGCTCACCACGATGAAGGTAGAAAGCGGCTACGGGGATGACCCGGTGGCCACCGTGCTGCTGAACAACCTGCTGGGGTACGTCGCCGGCCACCGCTTCAAGCCGCAGAAGGACGCTCTGGCGCCACGCCGGGCGGCCTCCCGCGAAGGCAACGGGAAGCCGCCTGCCGTGAGCTCGATCTCACCGCTTCCGGAAGCGCTCGCAGCCGTCGATGACGATGCCGCGGACGAGAGCCCGGAGGCGACGGATCTGGTGAGCAAGGAGTAGGCGGCCTCGTCTGAGCGACATATATGGAGCGCGGAGCATCCAAGCTCCGCAGTGAGCGCCCCGGCGTGTTGTATTACACCGCGGCTGCCGCACGAAGCGTATGGAGTGCGGAGCTTCCAAGCTCCGCAGTGCTATCCCGCAATCGGGAGGCTGCGAGGCTTGGAAGCCTCGCACTCCATACACAGGACA
>JAJFMS010000259.1 GCA_020696885.1 Armatimonadota bacterium
CGGCGCCACCGCCGGCGCCATTCCGGACCACGCCGCCAGGTCCCGGATCCACGGGCTGTTTGCGTCCTGTTCAAACGGGTCGATCTGCTTGAGCCGACGGCACTCGATCGGCAGCGGACACGCCTCGCGCGCCAGCGAGAGCAGCCGCTCCTCCACCTCTGCCGCGCTCTCCCCCGGCACCATCCGCCGGTCCAGCGCCACGACGCAGCGGTCCGGAACCACGTTGGTGCCGGTGCCGCCGTGAACCACCGTCACGGTGAGCGTGGGATTACCCACCGGCGTGGACGGCGGATCTACCTGGAGCCGGCGGTTCTCGACCTCGAACGCGATGATCAGGTGGGCGGCCGCTTCCACCGCGTTCTTTCCCAGGTGCGGCTGGGAGGAGTGGGCCGGCTCACCCTGGACGGTGAGCTCCAGCCGGAGGGCGCCCTTGTGCCCCACTACCGGCGCGCAGCGGGTCGGCTCCGCCACCGCCAGCTGGGCCAGGGCAAGACCCTCCCGGCGAACCCAGGCCGCGAAGGCCGGAGCGCCGCTGGCGTCCACCTCTTCGTCCACGGTAGCCGTAATCAGAAGGTTGGACCGCAGCGGCAATCCCTGCTCCTGCCGGGCCTCCAGCAGCGCCAACACCACCCCCAGCGTCGCCTTGGTGTCGACGGACCCGCGGCCGTGGACCTTCCCGTCCCGGATCTCGCCGCTAAACGGCTCGACGGTCATCTGCTCCACGCCTACCGTGTCCATGTGGATGTCCACGGCGGCCCATTCGTCAGTCTCGCCCTGCCAGGTGGCATACACGTTGGTTCGGCCCGGAAGCACCTCTTCGAACGTGACGGTGCCGCCCAGGTCCCGCAGCCAGCCCGCCAGCGCGGCGGTGAGCGCGGCTTCACCAGGGATCCCCGCCTTGGGACCCGCCTGGGCCGGGGCCACGCTCGGGATCTGCACCAGTCGACTCAACCAGCCCGCAATCCTCTCTCCCGAAACCATGGCTCCTCCCAAGACGCCCCCGGCGCCAACCCCTCATGAAAATGGAGTAATGGAGTAATGGAGTGCTGGAGTAGTGGAGTCCTGGGCCGGCTGCTCCAACTCTCCACTACTCCGCTACTCCTACGACTTTAGAACACTCGGCTCGTGCCGGTAGTCCACCCCGTTTCGTTGCCCCGACACCCGCGTGGAACCTTCACCATCGCCGGGAGAGCGGCGGAGTTCCGACATGCGACGCGGCAGCACCCCCGGGGTCGTATAATCCAGACTGGGTCGCGGGAGCAGTGGATCGCCGATGGGAGGTTGCGTGAAGGTTCTGGTTTCCGGTGCAAGCGGACTGGTGGGTTCGGAGCTCCTTCCCGCGTTGACGGCTGAAGGCCATACCGTGGTGCGCCTGGTGCGTACCTCGGCGGGCGCAGGGGAGATCGGCTGGGACCCCCAGGCCGGCACCATCGATACCGCCGCGCTCGTTGCAGCCGCGCCTGCAGCGGTGATCCACCTGGCCGGGGAAAGCGTGGCCGCCGGCCGGTGGGACCCGGAGATGAAAGACCGGATTCGCGACAGCCGGGTGAAAGGGACGCGCCTCCTCGCCGAGGCGCTCGCGGCGCTTCCCAACCCTCCCGCCACCTTCCTCGCCGCGTCGGCCATCGGCTACTATGGCAACCGCGGCGACGAGGTCCTGACCGAGGACAGCCGTCCCGGCACCGGTTTCCTGGCCGAAGTCTGCCGGCAGTGGGAAGCCGCGGCCACCCCGGCGGCTCAAGTTGGGATCCGGGTGGTGAACCTGCGCATCGGCATCGTGCTCACCCCTAAGGGAAGCGCGCTGGCCCAGATGCTCCCGCCGTTCCGCGCCGGCCTCGGCGGGCCGTTCGGGAGCGGCCGCCAGTGGATGAGCTGGATCGCCATCGACGACCTCATCGGCGCTATTCTGCATGCCCTGCGCACGCCAGCGCTCCAGGGGCCGGTGAACCTCGTCGCACCCGGCCCCGTGCCCAATCGCGAGTTCGCCCGCACGCTCGGGCGCGTGCTCTCCCGGCCCGCGTTTCTGCCCGCTCCTGCGTTTGCCTTGCGGCTCATTCTGGGCAGCGAAAAGGCGGAGGAGCTCCTGTTCTCCAGCGAGCGCATCGAGCCCCGCCGGCTGGAGAAGACCGGCTATCGATTTCAGTGTCCGGAGCTCGAAGGCGCGCTCCGGCACGTGCTCCGGCGCTGAGCGGTTTTCGCTCTGCCGCCGGGATCCAGGAAAGGAACCACGCACAGCATGGCCCGGCAGACATCATCCCGCTTCAGGCCGCTGGCAGCGGCCGGCCTCACCACGCTCCTTGCGGCCTGCGCCGCCGGGGCGCTCATCGCGGAGCGTAGCGCCAGCTCCGCCCAGAACGGCGCCGGCGCCACACTAACCGGGGAAGCCGCCCTGGGCGACTGGACCACCGACGCGCCCGGCGTCCGCCGCAAGATCACCACTGCGGACCTCCCCCCGCCCTTCGCCACGCGCTCGGTAGACAACGGCGCCAAGCTGGTGCCGCGGCCGGCGGACACGCTGCCCCGGGTGCCGGCCGGGTTCACGATCCAGGAGTTCGCCACCGGCCTGGAGAACCCGCGCGCCATGATCACGGCCCCGAATGGGGACGTCTTCATCGCGGAGAGCCGACCCAACCGGATCCGCGTGCTCCGCGACGCCGATAACGACGGCAAGGCCGAGGTCTCGAAGGCCTACGCCACCGGGCTCAGCCTTCCGTTCGGGCTCGCGTTCTATCCGCCCGGTCCGGATCCGAAGTTCCTCTACGTAGGGAACACGGACGCGGTGGTCCGCATCCCCTACAAGAACGGCGACCTCGAGGCCAGCGCCGCGCCGGAGGTGGTGGTGCCCGATATCCCCGGCTTCGGCCGGCTCCGCGGCGGCGGCCACTGGACCCGCGATCTTGCCTTCAGCAAGGACGGGAAGAAGCTGTTCGTCTCCGTCGGCTCCTTCACGAACGCCGGTGACGACGCACGCGAGGAGAAGCGGGCCGCCATCCACCAGTACAACCCGGACGGCACCGGCTACAAGCTGTTCGCTTCCGGCATCCGCAACCCGGTGGGCCTGGCGATCCATCCGCAGACCGGCGCCGTCTGGACCTCCGTGAACGAGCGCGACGAGCTGGGCGACCACCTGGTGCCGGACTACATCACTAGCGTCCGCGAGGGCGGCTTCTACGGGTGGCCCTGGTACTACATCGGCCCCAACCAGGACCCGCGCCACGCCGGCAAGCATCCGGAACTGAAAGACAAGGTCCTCGTGCCGGACGTCCTGCTCCAGTCCCACTCCGCCTCCCTCGACCTTACCTTCTACAACGGCAGCCAGTTCCCCAAGGAGTACCGACACCACGCCTTCGCAGCCGAGCACGGCTCCTGGAACCGCTCCCGGCGCACCGGCTACAAGATCGTTCGGGTGCCGGTGAAGAACGGCAAGGCCACCGGGGAGTATGAGGACTTCGTCACCGGCTTCGTTACCTCCGACGGCAATGTGTGGGGCCGCCCGGTCGGCGTCACCGTGGCCAGGGACGGCTCGCTGCTGTTCTCGGACGACGCCGCGAACATGGTCTGGAGGGTCGCTTACACCCGGAAATCCGGTCGGTAACGGGTGTCGTCTAACTTCGCGAAGGAGGATTGACACCCCTTTCGGGCATTGGTATACTACGGCTGCTTCTGGGAAGCGCTCGTAGCTCAGTGGATAGAGCGACAGGTTGCGGACCTGTAGGCCGGGGGTTCGAGTCCCTCCGGGCGCAACACATAAAGGCGGTCGACGCACGTGGTCGACCGCCTTTTCTATTGCCTCAGGGTCAACTATCAGTCGATTTTCTACATTTAGCCAGGTGCCAATATCCTCTTGACGGGGTAAAGGCAGTCTACTACTGTAAGTGGACTATCGATCAGGCACGACACCGTTCGTGGTCCGGAAAAGAGGCACATATTCGTGCAGGCACCGCACCCGACCGTTGCTATAATGCATTCGCGGATCCGACGAGATAGCGACCTTTCAGGCGCTTTTTGCATTCGAGATCGTGGGATGTATTGCCCTTACGCACTCCGCGTGGCCCCCCAGAAACCGCCGGCAAAAAGAATCCGACAGGTGCCAAAAAGTGGCAGGAGTCGGTTCAGGGGAGATAGAACGTGAGAGAGACGCAGCGTAGATCCGTAAGGTATCAAACGTTGCAATACGGCGGCAACAACCGTTGCGCCCGCCGTCAAGCGAACCTCCCCGCGAACGTACCGGCTTCCTGCCGCCCGATCCAAGCGAGAACGGAGGTCGCCCTTGCGCCACCCGGCTGCTTGTTACTATTGCTATTTATCGTCTAATTGCTTGAGCCTCGCTCAAGCCACCGGTCGCTGATTAAGTAAAAGACTTACTTCTACGCGAGCACGTACTGCCTGCCAAGCTGGATCGGCAGGCCGATGCCTGGCTGCATCGATGAGGGATCGTCTGCTATGTCGAGAAGAACTTCCGCTGAACTCCTGGCTGTCCTTGCCCAACTGTGGCACGATTTCAAGAACAACGGCTCCGGCCGGGCTCGCGATAGCATCATCGAGCACTACCGGTACCTCATCACCAAAACTCGCCAGCGCATCATCCCCACGGTTCCGGTCAAGATCCTCGCTGAGGACCTGGATCAGGAGGGGCTCATCGCACTGGTGAAGGCGGTGGACCACTTCGACCCGAAGCGCAAGGTCAAGTTCGAGTCCTACGCCATCTCCATGATCCGCGGCGCGATGCTGGAGTACCTGCGCCGTGAAGACTGGGTGCCGCGCAGCGTCCGGAGCAAGCAGAAGCTGCTGAACAAGGCCGAGGAAGATCTGGCCCTGCGGAAAGGCGCCGAGAACGTCAAGGACACGGACATCGCCGAGTACCTGGAGATGCCGATCGACGCGTTCTACCAGCTCTACTACGAAGCCAACGTGCTGCAGGTGGTCTCCCTGGAAGACGTGGTCGGGGACTCCGAGCATGAGGACCTGGATCCGCTGCTCGTGCTGGAGTCGGTCAAGAGCAAGGCGCCCGATCCGCACCTGATGACCATTGTGGAGAACCAGCGCAGCCTCATGATGCAGTGCATTAGCTGGCTGCCGATCCAGGAGCGCACGGTCATCGTCCTCTACTACTACGAAGGACTGACCCTGAAGCAGATCGCGAAGCACATCGGCCGCAGCGAGAGCCGCGCCCACCAGCTTCACAGCCAGGCGATCCAGCGGCTCTCCGGGTTCATCGCTCGCCAGCGCGGGCTGTTCTTCCCGGAAACCATGCCGGTGGCCGGCGGCGACGACACGAACCCGCTCAAGGAGCTCGTGGCTCGCTAGATCGGACGTTTCATTCGATAGCAGACCCTTCGAAGGGGCCGGGCGATAACGCCCGGCCCCTTCGTGTTGTACGGGGCGATCTTACCAGCCCCGGCTTCGGCCCAGCCCTGTCTGCCCGAGGCCAAAGCCATCCGTTCCCTGTAGCCGGCGTGTCGCCAGACCGCCGGTGTTTTCGTTCTAGGTGACCGTCGTGCAAAGCCGAATTGCTCCGGTAACGGGGACGGCTGGGCTGAACGGCTCCGTACACGAGAGCCCCGGCGGTCAGCGACGCGCCGGCTACAGGAAACAGCATCATCGTTCGGAGAGATGCTCCCGTTTTCTATAGCCAGACCGCCGGTGCGCATGACATTCGGGACCCCTCCCACCAAGCCCCAGCCGAGGCGGCGGAGATCAGCGGGGACCAGACCTCGGTGTCCACCCCGTCCAGGTACCACGTAGCCCGTACTGGCTAGACGCGCCCGGGTGCCCTCCCGTCCACACGCAAAACGGCCGCTCCGGTTTCCCGGAGCGGCCGTTCTGACACTGATCTTCGCCAACCTTACGGCGCGAACGGATCCCAGGCCTCGCGCTTCCCGGGGAAGCCGGCGGCACAGCCCGGCCAGGCGGCGGCTGCGTCGTAGTTCGTCTGCGGCTTGGTGCTCT
>JAJFMS010000260.1 GCA_020696885.1 Armatimonadota bacterium
GTCCCCCTCCCCCGCCTCTTGCCACTGGGCCCGGTACAGGCTCGCCAGCGCGTTCTGCAGCGACTTGACGCTCGTCTTCTCCGCGTGGAGCGTCACCCGGCGCGTGCCGGCCTCGGTATCCGTGTCCAGGCCCACCTGCAGGCTCCGGGAAAGCTGGCCGGTCAGCTCCGCCAGGTCCGCCACGCGCACCTCCACGGCGAGCTGCCGGTCCAGGCGTGCGTCTACCCCTACCAGCGGCGCGGGCTTTGCGGCCTGCTGCGCGCGGCCGGGGGCGGCCACCGTCCAGCAGGCGATCCCCGCCAGGAGGAGCCACGTCGCGGAAAACGGCTGGTTGCGGATCATCGGGTATCTCCGGGGGCGGACCGCAGACGGCGGTCCGGATACTCTCAGTTTAACGGTCCTGGGGAGCTGGGTCTAACTGCTGCTTCGCAGCAATCTGACCCCGGCACATCCCCGGGTTTTCCGTTATATTCTTCCCAATCGCGCCGGAAGTCAGCGTACCTGTTGTGAGACTGCCCACGCTCCTCCGGTGTTCGGTCGAGAGAGGCGCGGCCTACGGATGTCAAACGAATCCCCCGCCGAGCGCGAGGCGAGCGAAGCGCGGTTCCGCCGCTACCTGCTCGGCGAGCTACTCTGGGAGCTGGACCAGCACCCGGCGGCGTGCGCGGAGCTGCGCCGGGCCGCTCCCGGCGACCTCGAGGTGATCGGCTGCCGAGGCTACCACGACCTGCAGGTGCGCGCTGGCTCGGAAGAATACGACGTCTGGCTCTCATGGCAGTTGCTGGTGCCGCCCAGAGTCGTGTGAGCCGGACCTGAGGAGAGAGACCATGTCCCAGACACCCACCGAAGCCGAAGTAGCGATCCAGGCGCTGCTGAAGGAAGCGTATGCCCTGGGCGGCGCGGGGCGCGAGGCGGACGCCGAGCGTTTGCTGCGGGAGGCGCTGACCCGGCTCGATGCCGAGGGGTTGCGCCTCCACCCGCTTCGCGGCTATGCGTTGCACACCCTTCGCTGCTGCTACATGCGTCAAAATCGCTTCGGGGAGGCAGTCACAGCCGGGGAGCAGGAGCTGGCCCTGCTGCAAGAACACTTCGGCCCGGACGATCCCCGGCTCGCCGAGCCGCTGGAGGCGGTGGCCCAGGCGCACTACCACGCCCAGGAGTGGGCGCCCGCGGAGCAGCGCTTCGAGCGGGCCATCGCGCTGTTCCGCCGCGCGGGACCGCCCGGCGAGCGGAGGGCCGCGATGGCGCTTCTCTCCCTGGGTAAGTGCTTCCACCGGCAGGACCGCTTCGCGGAAGCGGCGGTCCGCTACCAGCAGGCGCTTCCGGTGCTCCAGGGGCAGAACCCGCCCGGCGCCGAGGTGATCGACCTCCTCTACCACCTGGGGATGGCAGTGGCCAGGCAGGGGGACCCGACCCGAGCCGAAGGTTTGCTCACCCGCGCTCTGGGTCTTTTTGATCGGATCCGGGAGCCGCGCTTCCCGCTGGAGTTCCTCATCCTCTCGGAGCTGATCCGGGTGGCGGAGGCGCTCCGCCAGCCCGCCGTGGCGGAGCAGCACGCCCTTCGCGCCGTAGCGGTGGCCGAAAGCGCTGCCCCCGCGGGACATCCGGCCCTTTCGGACTCGCTGCGCCACCTGGCGCGCGCGCTCGCCGCCCAGGGCCGCCAGGCGGAGGTCCAGCAGGTGCTGGAGCGAGCCCTGCCGGTGACCGAGCAGACCTATGGCCCGCACAGTCCGGTCCTGGGCGGGATCCTGCACAACCTGGCCGGGGGCCACTTCCAGGCCGGCCGTGTCGACCAGGCAGCAGTCTGCGAAGAGCGCGCCGTTGCTATCTACGAGGCGAACGCCCGGGTGGTCGGGCCGGCGTTTCCGGACAGCCTGCGGTGCCTGGCGATGATCCGCCAGCGCCAGGGCCGGCAGGCTGAAGCCCAGCAGCTCGCAGCGCGGGCGCAAGCGCTGGGCACCGCGTCCGCCCCGGGCGGGGTGATCTCCGTCGGCATCCCGAAGGACGTTAGTGGTTAGTGGTTAGTGGTTAGTGGTTAGCGAACCGTCCCCCAATGGTCATCGCGAGCCGCCCGACGCCGTCCCGGACCCACACCGTGCTCCTGTGGCGGCGTGGCGATCCCGAAGGTTACGCGGTGACCTGTCCGGGCCCTCGTCGCCTGGCAGGATCCGTGGTCGGCCGGGATCGCCACGGGGCAAACGGCGCCCCTCGCGATGACGGTTCTTTCCTTAGCGGCTACCGCCTACGGCTCATTCACCGCTTCCAACTGCTAATGTCCTCCGCAGCTCCATCCCCGCCGGGCTGACCGTCTGCGCCCAGAGAGATGATCTCATACGCCTCTCCCTCTGGACCCGGGACGCGATAGCGGTACAGGTTGCCCCAGGGGTCGGCGGGGATGGTGGTGATGTCGTTGAGGTAGGGTCCCTTCCACTGGGCACAACCGCTGCCGGAAGTCGGACCGACAATCAGGTCCCTGAGCGCCAGCGGCGGCTTGCCGTTGTGGTCCACCCGGTAGAGCTCAACAGCGGTCTTAAAAAAAGAAATCTGAGAAGCGGCGGCGCTACCCTGTCGCCAATACCTTCCTCGGTGGTGATGGCGGAGCCGGCTGTCCCAGACGCCCACGGTGACCCAGAGCAGCGCCAGGAAGGCCGCTACCTTCATCCCGTCCACGAACAGCCGCAGCCAGCGTCCGCGCAGGGGAAGCCAGTCTTCGAATTCGCTCTGCGGTTCCGGCTGGGCGCTGAGCCTGGATGGCTGGTTCATAGCCCCCATGACGCTCGCGATGACTGGCGCTTCCCTACGCTGACGGCACGGTTCAGGAGCAGTGAGCAGACGCGCCGGGGGCCACGTCATCGCGAACCGCCCAGCGCTCCGACGCCTCGCGGTTGTCAGTTCCCGAACCGGAGCACGTTCCAGGAGTACGGCGGCAGCACCGCGGTGAAACCTCCGTCGGCCAGCACCGGCGGCTCGTCGGCACTCCGCGGCGCAACGTGCTCCGGCTGGTCCGCGGTGTTCACGGCTTTCAGGTCTGGATGGGCAAGCACCTGGTGGGTCGCGGCGCCGAACCGCTCGAAACCGCGGAGCACGCCGGAGAGCTGTACCGGCCGCCCCTCTGAGTCCCGGTTCACCGCAAATACGGTCAGGCTGTCCCCATCCGCCACGGAGGCTACCATCACTGCCGGCACCTGATCTCGCAGGTCGCAGTCGTAGGTGGGGGCCCGCACCAGGGAGCGGAGTACGGTCCCCCGGCCGAGCAGCGAAGCCGCCGCGAACGGGTGATAGGTGGGCTGCTTCCACACCCGCCCGCCCGGCTCTGTCATGATCGGCGCGATCACGTTGACCACCTGCGCGAGGCAGCCGATCCGCACCCGGTCCGCATGGCTCAGGAGCGTGATGAGCATCCCGCCCACCACCAGGGCGTCCTCCATCGTGTAGACCTGCTCGAGCTGCGGGCGGGCGGCGGTCCACCGTTCACCCGCGGCCACCAGGTCCTTCGTCTGGCGCCACACGTTCCACTCGTCGAAGCTGATGTTCACCTGCTTCTTGCTGCGCTTGAACGCCCGCACGGAGTCGCAGAGCGCCACGCCCTCGCGGATGTAGTCGTGCATGTCGTCCGGCTTCGCGAGGAAGGAGGCGGTGTCGTCCGTGGTGTTGCCGTAGTACTGGTGCAGGGAGAGGTAGTCCGTGGTCTCGTACGCCTGCTGGAGCGCCTCCCACTCCCAGGCCCCGAACGTCTTCATGGCCCGGTTGGAGGACCCGCACAGCACCGTCTCGATGGTAGGATCGGTCCACTTCATCAGCTTGGCGGACTCGTTGGCTAGCCGCCCGTACTCCCAGGCGGTTTTCTGGACCATCTGCCACGGCCCGTCCATCTCGTTGCCCAGGCACCAGGTCTTGATCCGGTGCGGCTCCGCCCAGCCGTGGCTGCGCCGGAGGTCGCTCCAGTGGCTGCCGGAAGGGTGGTTGCAGTACTCCACCAGCGCTTGCGCCGCTTCCGGCCCGCGCGTGCCCAGGTTAACCGCGAACATCGGCTCCGTGCCGACCCGCCGGCACCAGTCCACAAACTCGTTGGTACCGATCTCGTTCGGCTCCAGCCCGGCCCAGGCCAGGTCCAGCCGCTTCGGCCGTGCTTCCCGCGGGCCGACACCGTCTTCCCACCGGTAGCCGGAGACGAAGTTGCCGCCGGGATACCGCATAATCGGCATCCGCAGCTCCCGCACCAGCTCCAGCACGTCGGTTCGGAAGCCCAGCTCGTCCGCAGTCGGGTGCCCGGGCTCGTAGATGCCGGTGTAGATGTGCCGCCCCAGATGCTCCACGAAGCCACCGAAGAGGCGCGGGTCCACTTCCGCGAGGGTGAAGTCCCGGTCCAGGGTCAGGGTTGCTTGCTGCAGTGTCAATCCAGGTTCTCCCACTCGATCCTCCGCCACCCAAACGCCGCCGCTCCCGGCGAGGAGCCGGTGAACAGGTAAGGCTGCCGGCCGCTCTCCGCGGCGTATCGCGCTGCAATCGCCTCTACGGCCGGCTCCGCTTCCGGCAGCCCGAGCACCGCCACGGTGCCGCCGCTGCCGCCGCCAGTGATCTTGGCGCCGAAGAGCCCCTGCGCCGGCCCGGCCGCCCGCACCAGCTCCACCAGCCGGTCCGTGGCCTCGGAGCCCAGGCCGCAGGCGGAGTAGCTGGCGTGCGACTGGTACATCAGCTCCCCGAGCAGTTCCAACCGCCGCGCGCCCGGCTTTCCCGCCAGCAGCTCCGCGAAGGCGCGCACGCGGAAGTGCTCGTAGATCGGGTGGGCCGTGGGCACGCGCACCGCGTAGCTCCGGTCCGGGTCCACCCGGGTCACCGGGTCCGTGGTCCCGCCGTACCGGGAGAGAAACTCCCCGCCGGTGAGCCGCTCCGGGACGTGCCGCGCCAGGTCCTGCTCCCACAGCGAGGGGGAGAGGTTGGCCAGGTAACCGCTCCAGCGGGTATCCTCGATCTGCACGCTGCCCGGCAGCTCGCCCACCGCCCGCGCCGGCAGCCCGCAGAGGTCCGCCACGATCCGGTAGCCCATGAACGCGCCCACCCGCACGGAGCCGTAATCCGCCCCGGACACTGAGTGGCGCACGCCGGAGTCGATCCCCCAGAGCGCGATCTCCGGCGGCACCGGCACCGTCCCCAGGATCTCCGCCGGCTGGCAGAGCAGCGCCAGCAGGTGACCGGCTTCGCCGCAGGCGGCCGTCATCTGGTCCATCACCCCGCACGGCGCGCCGACCACGCGGTTCTCTACCATCTGGCAGAGGATCGCCAGCTCCCGCGCCTCCAATTCGACGCCGAACGCCGCCGCCACGGCCTGCATCACCGCCACTTCCACGGCGGCCGAGGAGCTGACGCCCTTCCCTTCCGGCACGCTGGAGTCGATCAGGATGCGGGCGCCGCCCTCGAACTGAACACCTCGCTCTCGCAGCAGTACCAGGAACGCACCGGCAGCGTAGGCCGCCCAGGCGTGGAGAGGATCGCGCGCAAAGTAGGCACGCGCCGCCTCATACGAGAGCGGCCGCCCATCCGCGGTCCGGAAGTCCGCCATCGGCATCGAGAACTCGGCCCCCCGGCCGTTCTCCTCCGCCCCCCGGCTCACGATCTTCAGCCGCGGCTCCGTATCCCGCTGCAGCGCTACAAGCGCCGCCTCCCGGATCGGGAGCTGGAGCACCAGGGAGCCGGAGTAGTCCGCGATCCCACCCATCACATCCAGTCGTCCCGGCGCCCGCGCGACGAACAGCGGCGTACCCGGAGCGAAAAGGTCGCCAGAGGAGGAGCGGATGGTGTTGCGGAGGAGGTCGGGCATGGTTCAGGTGTTCAGGTGTTCAGGTGTTCAGGTGTTCAGGTGTTCAGGTGTTCAGGTGTTCAGGTGTTCAGGTGTTCAGGTGTTC
>JAJFMS010000261.1 GCA_020696885.1 Armatimonadota bacterium
GGGAAGACGACCGCAGCGAGCAGCGCCAACAACTGCAGCGCGATCCCCTTGCCGGAGAGCACCAGCAGCGCGCAGAGCAAACCCGCTCCCACGGCCCCGGACGCCTGGAGCGAACGCGACACCGGCACGATCGAGGCGAGTAGCAGCAAAGCACCCGCGCCGATCCCCAGGGCGATCAGCGCCACCGGCAGCCGCCCGATGAGGTTGTCGGGCCAGACCCGGGTAAACGTGGAAGGAGCGGAGTTACGCGGGAGTCCGAAGCCGGACCGGGCCGTGTCTCGCGCCAGGTGCTGCACGTAGTCCAGGTTGTCCTGAAGGGTGTGGGCCGTCACCGTATCCGGCAGGCGCACGTAGTTCAACCGGATGTTGCGCTCCGAGGAGGCGCGGACGTACCGCTCGACCGCTTCCTTGGGCGTAAGCCGCGCCATCTCGCCGCTGGAGATCGAGTGGACGCGGAGGAGGCGGTCCTTGAGCTGCTCGCTCATGGTCTGGTCGCCGCGCTGCTTGCCGAACTCGATGCTGCCGTAGTAGAGGCCGTAGTCGCGGAACGCCTGCGCCGTCTCCTTCACCAGGCCGCTGAAGCCCAGGACCTCGTCGCCGGCGAAGATCACCGTGGTGATCCCCTGTTCCTGCAGCCCGGCGAGCGCCCAGCGGAGGGACGGCACGTCCAGGCCGAGCGGGTTCATCACCCGCGCTATCGGCATCAGGCCGGCCTGACGGATCTGCTGCACCGTATCCGGATCGATCCCGGTGGGGGTATCCGCGAGGTCGGCGAACCGGCCCGGCAGGTAGATGGTGCCGCCGCCGGGGCCGGCCACCGTCACCCGATCCCCCTTCGGCGGGATTTCGGTGGCGCCGCGCACGAGGTGCGAGAGATGATCCGCGGCGCGGGAGGCGATGTGCGGGTTGGAGAACGTGAGGCGGTACTCCTGGCCGTTGGGCACGGGAACGGCCTGGACGGAAACCACTCCGTCATCCTGGAGGCCGGCCAGCGGCTCTTCGGAGACCGACACGCCGGTGATGCCGGCGGATCGGAACCGGCTGAGCGCCTCGCCGACCGGGATACCGGTAGCGGCGGCCAGCGTCCGGAGTTGGGCGTAGTCCAGCACGAGCGCCACGCGGCGGCTCGCGGCTTCGACGCGGTACCGCATCGTCAGCGTCAGGAGCGCGCCCAGTAGTCCGATCGCTAGCAGCAGGAGGGGGAGAAAGTGGAAGCGTCGGAGCATTGATGCAGCATCGCACGAAGAAAAACGACGCGCCGGGGCGCCCCGTTTGCTCATTGTATCCGTTTAGCGCCAGTCCATGAAGTCGGGCCTTGGCTCGGGTCTCCGGCCGCCTCTGAAGGAGGCTCCTCCCAGGATCTTGCCGATCACCAACCCGAAGATGAACCCGCCCACGTGCGCCGCGTAAGCGACGCCGCCGGTGACGTGGGCGCCGAGCGACAGGGTGCCGCGCAGGAACTCCAGCACGAACCAGAAGCCGAGCACCAGCCAGGCGGGGAGGTCCCGGGTGAACCAGATCCACCCCAGGGGGATGAGGCAGAGCACGCGGCTGCCCGGGAAGATGACGGCGTAAGCGCCCAGCACCCCCGCTACCGCGCCGGACGCGCCGACCATCGGGATCTCCGAGCCGGGGCCGATGGCAATCTGAAGCCCGGCTGCGGCCACTCCGGCGAGGAGGTAGAACAGGAGGAACCGACCCTTGCCCAGTTGGTCTTCCACGTTGTTCCCGAAGATCCAGAGGAACCACATGTTCCCGATCACGTGCATCCAGGAGCCGTGCAGGAACATCGAGGTGAACACCGTCAACCACGCGGGGTTGAAGTTGTAGAGCGTTACCGAACCTTCGTACCCGAGGGCGCCCGGCGGGTAGGCGTTGTTGGCGTTGTGGACGAGCTCCGCGGGGATGAGCCCGAAGATCAGGGCGGACGCGTCCAGCCCCATGGACTGCTGCCCGAAGAACACCAGCAGGTTGATCACGATCAGGATGATCGTGAGGACCGGGGTGGTGCGGGTGGGGTTCTCGTCGTGCAGGGGGATCATGGTGGGCCGGCCTCCGGTCGAGTCGCTGCCGGCTTGCCCGGGATGTTCGACAGTCCTATTCTACCGGGTTTCCCCGGTGCGATTCGGAGAGTGGATTTCGGAAGTTCCACCCGCACGGGAAGAACACCGTAGGCAGCCGCCTGGTGCGGCGTTCGATTGCGGCGACCACTTCCCGTGCGCGGTGAGTCCCGTTCCCGATGCCACGTGGCCGTGATCGAACGGACCACAAAGGGCCCTGCCTACGGCGTACCGCCCTGGTTAGCGAAAGATTGGCTCGGTTACTCGGGGGAGGCGGGCGGCCCAGCGGGTCAGGATCTCGTAGCTGATGGTCCCGGCGGCGGCGGCCAGGTCGGCGGCTGAGATCGTCTCGTCGCCCTGGCGGCCGAGGAAGACGGCGATCTCGCCCGCGGCTACGGGAGGGAGGTCGGTGACGTCCAGCAGCAACTGGTCCATGCAGACGCGTCCCCGGATCGGCACCCGGCGGCCGCGGACCAGCGCCTCGCCGCGGTTGGAGAGCGACCACGGATAGCCGTCGCCGTAGCCGAGCGGCACGAGTGCCAGCCGGGAGGCGCGGGGTGCGGTCCAGGTGCCGCCGTAGCTCACGGCTTCCCCCACGGGCACCTCGCGCACCTGGACGATGCGGCCCTTCACGGAGGCCACCGGCTCCACCGGAAACGGCAGCTCGCGCGGGGCGGGGGGCACGCCGTAGGTGAGCAGACCGCCCCGCACGCAATCCAGCCGGGCCGGGGGAAACCAGAGCGAGGCGGCGCTGTTCGCGGCGTGCAGCATCGGCCGGGGCGACCAGGTCCCCAGCTCGCGCGCCAGCGGCTCGAAGCGCCTCCATTGGGCTTCGGCCGCTTCCAGGTCCTCATCGTCCGCGCTGGCGAAGTGGGTGGCGACACCGGCCAGGGCGAGGTGCGGGTCCTCCAGCACGCGACGAGCGAAGGCTAGCGCTACCTCGGGGGAGACGCCCACGCGGTGCATGCCGGTGTCCACCTTTACGTGAACCGGAGCCGTCACGCCACGCGCGCCGGCCGCGGCGGCGAGGGCGGAGAGCACATCTTCTCGCGTGACCACCGGCTCCAGGCGGTGCTCCACCAGCAGCTCCGCATGGTCTTCCAGCGAGAGTCCCAGCACCACGATCCGCCCGGCGAACCCGGAACTGCGAAGCTCCGCGCCTTCTTCCGGCAGGGCCACGGCCACCCCCAGGCAGCCCGCTTCCAGGGCCGCGGCGCCCATCACCGCCATCCCGTGGCCGTAGCCGTTCGACTTCACCACCGCCAGGACCGGCCGCTCGACGTAGGCCCCCAGCGCCCGCAGGTTGGCGCGGTAGGCGTCCAGGTTCAGCTCGATCCAGGCGGCGCGCATGATCAGGAGTGGACGGCTTGCTTGATCTCGGCTTCGATCTGGCTGACGACCGGATCGCCGAGGGAGCAGGAGAGGACCTTGCTGACGCCCCGCTCTTCCATGGTCACGCCGTAGAGGGTGTCGGCGCGCTCCATCGTGCCGCGGTTGTGCGTCACCACGATGAACTGCGTGTTGGCGGCGAAGTCCCGGAGCGCGTCCGCGAACCGGCCGACGTTGCTCTCGTCCAGCGGCGCGTCCACCTCGTCCATCACGCAGAACGGGCTGGGCCGCACCTTCAGCAGCGCGAAGAGCATCGCAGCCGCCGTGAGCGCGCGCTCGCCGCCGGACAGCAGCAGGAGGTTCTGCTGCCGCTTCCCCGGCGGCTGCACGATGATGTCGATGCCGGTTTCCAGCACGTCTTCCGGGTCCGTAAGCTTCAGCTCCGTGCTGCCGCCGCCGAAGAGCTTCTTGAACATCTCGTCGAACGCCGCGGCGATCTCCCGGAACGCCTTCAGGAACGTTTCGCGGCTGGCGAGGTCGATCTCCCGGATCGCTTCCTCTAGCTGCTCCCGGGCCGCGTCCAGGTCCGCGCGCTGGGCGGAGAGAAAGTCGAACCGCTCTTTCGCCTCTTCATACTGCTCGGGCGCGTCCGGGTTGATGGACCCCAGCGAGCGGATCTGGCGCCGCAGCCGGCCGATCTCGCCCTCGGGGTCGGAGTAGGAGCTCAGCGTCAGCTCCGCCTCTTCCGGCTTCCACTGCGCCAGGAGCGCTTCGATGTTCACCATCAGCGGCTCTTCGGATTCGTCGGCCTGGGAGAGCTCCAGGTTGTGCGCGCCTACCGCGGCGTCGATCCACTGGTGCTCGGTGGAGCGGCGCTGGGAGTCTACCGCCGCCAGCTCCACCTCGGCGCGGTGGCACCGCTCCATCAGCTCCCGTAGGCGTCCGTTCAGGTCGTTGAACCGCGCGCGGTGCTGATCCACCGCAGCCGTGGTCTCCGCCCGGCGCTTCGTGAGCTCCTGCAGCTCCAGCCGCGCGCCGTCCACCACCGCCTGCGCCTCGGTGACCACCTGCGCCAGCGAGCCAAAGGAGAGCTGCCGCTGCTCGCGCTCGGCCACCAGCGTGCGCTGCTCGTTGAGGCGGTCCGCGCGCTGGCGGTCCAGGAAGGCGCCGGCTTCCACGGCCCGCCGCGAGGCCGCGATGGCCCCCTGGAGGCGCTGCTCTTGCTCCGCCAGCCGCACCCGGAGGTCCGCCACCGCCGCTTCCGCCGCCCGGCGCGCCGCTTCCGCACCGCGCGCCGCATCTTGCGCCAGGCGCACCGCTTCCTCACCCTCGGCCTGCGGCGGCGTGGGGGTAGCGGCAGGTGGGGGAGGCTGGACCAGGGCGGCCAGCTCGGCGCGGGCCTGCTCCAGGGACTGGATCGCCGCCGCGTGCTCTCGCTCGGTGCGCAGCCCGTCCTGCCGCAAGCGCTCCACCCGGTGCCGCGCGCGCTCGACGTCCTGGTTGCGGCGGTCCGCCTCGCGGAGCTGTGCCTGCTGCTCGATCCGGGCCTTCTCGTGCTCCGTCTGCTTCTCTCGCAGGGCGCCCTGCTCGCGGCGGGTGGCGGCCTCCGCGGCGCGGGCGGCTTCCCGCGCTTCCTCCGCGGCGCTTTCCAGCGCGGGCGCTTCGGACCGCAGCCGCTCCAGCTCCCGCCGGCGAGCAAGGGTGGCCGCCGCGGCGCCTTCCGCGCCCTGCGTACCGGTGCTCATCGCGCCGCACCGGGAGACCCATTGGCCATCGCGGGAGACCCAGAGGTCGGGGCAGCTCTCGTCGCCGGCCTCGGCGCGAGACCGCAGGGCAGCCTCCAGGTTGTCTGCCACGTGGACCCGGGAAAGGAGCGTGGCCGCCCACGCGGAGGCCGGCGAGCCGGCGGCTCCCAACACCTCTCCCAGCGAGCCGGCCAAGGCGGGCGCGGCGAACGCCGGGCTCCCGACCAGCACCAGCGCGGAGCCCTTCTGCCCACGCAGCCACCGCAGCGCCGCCACAGCGGCTTCCTGCGAATCGCAGAGCAGCGCGTCGCCGTAGACGCCGAGCGCCGCCTCGACCGCCTTCTCCAACCCTTCCGGCGCACCGAGACCCTCCACGAGCAGCGACCACTGCCCGCGCACCTGGCCCCGCCGCACGCCGTTGAGGATCAGCCGGGCGCCGGCTCCCGCCCCCTCGCCGCGCTCGCCCAGCTCCGTGAGGGCCTGGAGGCGCGCCTGGTGGGTGCTCTGCGCACGGGCGGCCGTATCCGCGCGGCCTCGCGCCGCCACCAGCGCCTGCTCGCCGGCGCGGGAGGCCTGCCGGAGCGCTTCCAGCTCCGCCCCCAGGGTCTGCGACCGGGTCTTCTGCTCGCCCGCGGCCTGGAGGAAGCTCGCGCGCTCCCGCTCGAGGCGGTCCAGCTCGGCCTCGCCGTCCTCCTGCGCCTCTACCGCCCGCACCTTGGTTTGCTCCAGCGACTTGACGCGGGCTTCCAGGGA
>JAJFMS010000262.1 GCA_020696885.1 Armatimonadota bacterium
AGGGCGGCGATGAGCCACCAATGGATGACCCGAGCGCGGTTCAGCGGCCAGAACAGCACCTCGGCGCGGCCGATAACCCGCTCCCGGCTCAAGGGCCCCCACACGTGGCTGTCCTGGCTGTTGTTCCGATTGTCCCCCATCATGAAATACTCTCGGGGACCCAGCTTCCGGGGACCGTATGCGTAGTGCGGCGGCTCCGCGACGTAAGGCTCCGTAAGCCGCTTGCCGTTGATCAGCACGTGGCCCGCGTCGTATTGCAGGCGCTTGCCGGTAAGCACTATCAGGCGAGGCTCTCCGTCCAGGCTGAAGACACGCCCGACTACACCGGGGCTGCCGCCGTAGCCGCTGAGCGGCTCGCCTTCGTGGATTCGCCCGGCGACGTCCTCTAGCTCCACGTGGCCGTCTACCGTCACCTGGCGCACATCGCTGATCACCTGGGGATCGGGACGCGCGAGCACACGCAGGGTGCCGCCTTCGTAGGCCGGGCGGATGGTCGCGGCGTCCTTCTGGGGCGAAACGTCCGGAGGGGTATCGGAGGCGGCGATACCGGCCATGCTGTCCTCCTGGGACAGCGAGATCGCCTGCTTACCGTCGAGGGTCATCCGGGGCGGCACCACCTGGATCGTCTCGCCGGGGAGGCCGATGGTCCGCTTGATGAACTCTTTCTCTTCCGCAGATGCAGCCGGGGGCGCTTTGAAGACCACGATGTCCAGCCGCTTGGGATCCGCCACGTGGTAGATGGCCTTGTTGACGATAAGCCGGTCTCCCACCGGGATGTAGCGCAGCGTGGGCTCCATCGAGCCGGAGGGGATGAAGAACGCCTGGAAGACGAACGGCCGGATGATCAGGAAGACCACCACCACCACGGACAGCAGCACCTGGACATTCTCGATCAGCCAGTCGGTGGTCCGGTCACGTTCCCGGGAAGACAGCCGGAAAGCCGTCAGCGCCACCATGAGGCTGCCCACTACTACGAGCACCCATTTCGCGCTCAACTCTGCCAACCAGGTCATGGAACTTCCCTCGTCGTTCGGCCACCTCGGCTTGCGCCGCTCCCCTCTCGTCTACCTTAGAGACGGGTGGGTGTCAACATTCGCAGCATCGCCTGGTAGCCGACGAACACGGCTCCCAGGAAAATGATCAGCCACCACTGGAACACGTGCCCGCGCCGGAGGGGCCAGAACAGGATCTCCGCCCGGCCGATCATGCGGTCCCGCGTCAGCGGACCCCACACGTGGCTGTCGTTGCTGTTGTTCCGGTTGTCCCCCATCATGAAGTACTCGCGCGGCCCCAGCTTGCGTGGGGACATCGCGTACTTCGGCGGCTCCTTGATGTACGGCTCCGTCTGCCGCTCTCCATTCACCAGCACGTGCCCCGCGTCGTAGCCGAGGCGGCTGCTTCGCACCACCGCCAATCTCGGCTCGCCGTCGATCGTGTAGAGCGTTCCGCGCAAGCTGGCATCGCCGCCGTAGGTGCTGAACCCGTCGACCGCCTGGATCCGGCCCTGCTGGTCGTCCAGCTCTGCGCGCCCGTCCAGAGCCACGCGGAACGGCCCGTAGCTGATCTCCGCGTGCTCGTCGGCAATGACCTTCAGCATGCTACCGTTGAAGCCCAGCGGCATCGTGGCCACGCGGCCGTCTTCGCGGACCTCCGGCTTCGCCTTCTCCGGCAAGGTAAGGCCGAGCTGCGGCCCGTCGTTTGCCAGCCGCAGCAGCGTCTTCCCGTCCGTCACCAGCTTAGGCGGCACCACCTCGATCGTGTCGCCCGGCAGCCCGATCACCCGCTTGATGTACTCCTTGCCATTGGAGACCTTGGGGTCATACGGCCAGGCACTCTGCGGCGCGTAGAACACCGCAATGTCGCGCCGACGGGGATCGAAGAGCCGGTAGATCAGCTTGTTGACTAGCAACCGGTCTCCGGTGGTCTCCCGGGGGCCGTGGGCCGGCGCCGTTTCGGGCGGGCCCATCAGGGTGGGCTCCATCGAGCTGGAGGGGATGTAGAACGCCTGGAACAGGAACGGCCGGATGATGAGGAACACCACTACCACCACGGACAGGATCACCTGGAGGTTATCCACCAGCCACTCGGCGGTGCGGTCACGTCCGCGGGCCGACATGCGCGATATCGCGAGCGCCAGGAGCATCGCACCCACGGCGATGAGCACCGTCTTGATGCTCAGGTTTGCAAGTCCTTCGGTTAGCTGGGATATCCACTGCATTTGGATGGAGGCTCGGTCAGGCGGCTAGTTGCTCTGCGCCAGGATTTTGTCCGCGGTCTGCTTAAGTTCAACGGCGGCGGCCGAGGGTGAAGTTCCCGTGCCGATCACCCGGCTGGCCGCTTTCTCTAGCTCGGTTCGCACCTCGCCCCAGCCCAGCACGTTGGGCTCCGCCCTGGCATGCTGCAGCACTTCATAGACGTGCTGCGCCCGGGGGTTCTTGCGGTAGAACTCCACCATTTCCGGCAGCTTCACTGAGGACTTGCGTACCGGGAGGTAGCCGGTCTCCCGCGCCCAGCGGGCGGTGACTTCCGGAGAGACGAAATACCGGACGAACTTCCACGCCGCGGCCTGCTTCTCGGGCGTGGTCTTGAAGATGCATACGCTGGGACCGTACGCCACCGTTACCGGCGAGGCGCCCTCCCCGTGCGGGATGATCGCCAGGTCCCAATCGAACGTAGAGCCCACGCGCTCTTCCATCGCCGCGCGGCCGGCGCTGCTGGTGATGGTGAACGCGCTGAGCTGCGAGCCGAACATGGCCGGGGCATCATCCCCGGACGCTTCCGCCAGGGTCTTCGCCTTCGCCATGCGTTGGAGCAGCTCGAACACCCGAACGGTGGCAGGCTGGTCGAAGAGCGTGCTCTTCCCCCCGGGCGAAAGAACGTCACCGCCGTAGGAGAAGATCATCCCATCCAGGGTCGAAGCATCCGAGGCGAAGGAGAGCGCCGGCTTTCTCGTAGCCGTCGTGATCACCGCGGCCTGCCGCTCCAGCTCGCTCCAGGTGCGTGGCGGTACGGTGAAGCCGGACTTCGCCAACAGGCTCTTGTTGTAGTAGAGCACCAGATTGCTCTTGGTGAACGGGAACGAGAGGAGCTGGTCCGAGATCTGTGGGTAGCGGGTCCCTTCGAGGTAGATTTCCGGGAAGTCCTGCAGCTCGGCCTCGCTGAAACCGGAGGTCGGGTCACCCACCAGCGGGTCCAGCGGGATGACGGAGCCGCCCTGCATGTACTCGGTAACCTGCGTGTCGTAGGCCACGGTCAGGGCCGGCAGGGCGCCGGCCAGCGAGGCGGCGCGAATTTTCTTGCTCAAATCACCGTAGCTGCCCTGGAACTCCGGCACCAGGTCGATCCCCGGGTTGCTCTTCTCGAACTCGACGCAGAGCGCTTCCAGCGCCTTCTCCTGGCTGCCGCGCCGCGTATGCCAAAACGGCACCACCAACGCTCCGGTCCCGGTCTGCCCGCCTGCCCCCGAATGCTGCCCCTTACCACCACAGCCCACCAGGAGCAGCGGTAGGAAGACGGCAGGCAGCGCGATCGTGAGTAGGCGCATAGAACGGAATTCTCCGGGAGCGGTGCTAAAAGCGCGGCTTCCGCCAGCGCTCCTAGCATTTTAGTCGATCCGTCACTCCTTGACGCCTGCCGCGACGCCTTCGACGAAGGTCCGCTGCGCACAGAGAAAGAGGACGACGATCGGGAGCACGGCCAGAGTAGAGGCCGCCATCAGCAAGTGCGGCCGGAGCGCCTCGCTCTCGACGAAGTAGCGCAGCCCCACCTCGATCGGGCGCATCCGGTCGTTCTGCGTTACCAGCAGCGGCCAGAGGAGCGAATTCCAGCTTCCGAGGAACGCGAACAGGCCGGCGGTAGCGAGCGCCGGCATGGCCAGGGGAGCAGCCACGCGCCAGAGGTACTGCGCATGGCCGCAGCCGTCCAACTGCGCCGCCTCGCGGTAGTCTGGGGGGAGGGAGCGGAACAGTTGGGTCAACAGAAAGACCGAGAAAACGTTGGCGCCCCACGGCACGATGAGGGCGGCGTAGGTATCGTACCAGCCCAGGCGGTGCACCAGGAGATAGTTCGGGATGAGAATCACCTCGAACGGGATCATCATGGTGGACAGGTACAGCCCGAACAGGAGCTTGCGCCCCGGAAACTCCAGGGTGCCGAACGCATAGCCGGCCAGCAGCGCGGTGACCATCACGGACGCCGTGACGCTACCTGCGGTGAACGTGGTGTTCAGGAAGTACCGGGCGAACGGCGCCGACTGCCAGGCTTCCCCATAGTTCTCCCAATGGGGGGTCGCCGGCAGCAGCGTGGGCGGGAAGCGCAGCGCCTCCGCCTCCGACTTGAGCGAGCTCAGCACCATCCAGAGGAACGGAAAAGCCACGGCCAGCCCCAGCACCCACAGCAGCAGGTGGATCGCCACCACCTGCGGACGGAAGCCGCGTTCCGTGCGGCGCGGAAGGCTGGCCATCTACCGGTAGTGAACCCGCCGGCCCAGCAGCCGGAACTGGAGCAGGGTCAGCACGAGAATGGCCGCAAACAACAGCATCGATACCGCCGCACCATAGCCCGGGCCCAGCCGTGCGGTGTTCTCGTTGAAGCTTTGAACGATGTAGAGCGTGATGTTCCTGGTGGAGTCGTTCGGGCCCCCGCGGAAGTCCGAGCTCAGGATCAGGATGTCGCCGTACACCTGGAACGCGCGAATCGTGAACACGATCGTCAGGAAGAAGAGCGTCGGTGAGAGCAGGGGCAGCTTGATCCCTCGCAAGAGCGACCAGCCCCGGGCGCCATCCAGACGCGCCGCTTCCACCACTTCGAGCGGAATCCCGGCCAGGCCGGCCGTCAGCACGACCACCGCGAAGCCGAGGCTGTGCCACACCGAGACCCCGGCGATGCAGGCCAGGGCGAGGCTGGGACCAGCCGCCCAATCCGGTACGCCGAGGTGCAGTGCCTGGGCCGCCAGACGCACCACCCCCTCCTCCTCGTAGAGCCAGCGGGACCGTTGTCCCAGCGGGGCAAGCAGCGCGTTGGCAACGCCGAAGTTCGGGTTGAGAATCCATCGCCAGACCGCAGCAGCGGCGACTGGGGAGACCACGTAGGGCAGAAAGAACAACGTTCGATAGAAGCCCAGCCCGCGGATCCGAGCCTGGAGCAGCTCCGCGACGAGGTATCCGATTGCGATCGTGGGCGGCACCGTGCCGATTACGTACCAGATGGTGACCTGCACCGCCTTCCAGAAGCCGGGCTCCCCCGCAAGCGCCAACTGGTAATTCGCCCCGCCCACGAACGGACCCGGACCGCCGCGCCACTGATGCAGGCTCAAATGGAGTGCATCAATCAGCGGCCAGAACCCGAAAATCCCGATGATGACCGCGCTCGGCAACAGGAGCAAGAGCGCCGTTAGCGACTCCTTACGGCGCCTCCGGGAAGCGGATACCCGGCGCGGAACGGGAGCGTGGGTGTTCCGGGCGGTCATCGGAGGTTGGTTTTCAGCAGGTTGGGAGAATCGGTGCTTGATTGTTGGACACCGTGGCTGTCCATCGATCGTAGGCTGCCGACAATGAACGTGGTCGCACCCCTGCCAAGGGGCGGGTAGGACCGTTCCCCGAGAACTGCCCTCCGTGCGGGCAGCCGCAGCTCGAAGGCGTCGCCAGAGACGAAATGCAAGTGACGGTGTTGGTACGGATTATCCCGGCGGGGCCGGCTTCCAGGCCTGCGATGCGTGGCTTCCTGCGCACCGCCAGGCGCGTTCGCCAGCAGCACGGTTTCATCCGCTGGCAAACGTTCCGCGCGATGGATGTGTCTGGGGCGTTGATTCTCGTTATCGACTGGGATTCTGCGGAAACCCTCGGAGCGGCGATCCACCACAGTGGGATTTCTCAAATAGT
>JAJFMS010000263.1 GCA_020696885.1 Armatimonadota bacterium
GTCTACGCCACGATCTTCACGGAGGGCGAGCCGGACAACCTGTGGCCGGTGACGCCGGACCCGCGCGAGCACCACCGGCGCAGCCTCTACCTGCTCCACAAGCGGAACGTGCGGCTGCCGATGCTGGCGGTCTTCGATCAGCCGGACATGATGACGTCCTGCGGCGCGCGCGGGCAGAGCGTCCATGCGCTGCAGGCACTTACGCTGCTGAACAGCGAATTCATGCGTGCCCAGAGCGTGAGCTTTGCCGCCCGCCTGGTCCGCGACTGCGCGGGCGACGAGGCCCGGATGCTCGACCGCCTCTACGTGCTGACGCTGGGTCGGCCGCCGGTGACGGCGGAGCGGAGCGCCACGCAGCGGTTCTTGCGGGAGCAGACGGAGATCGTCCGGGAGCGCCTGGCTCGCGGCGAGCCGGTGGCCCGGCTGGCGGGAGAGACACCGCTTTCGCACGCGGCCGCGGCGGCGTGGATCGACCTCTGTCTCGCCGCCTTCAACCTGAACGATTTCGCGTATCTCCGGTAGTGGGTGGGAGTGTCGGCGTCTGTCCGGCTGCATTCCACATTACTCCACTACTCCAGCACTCCAATACTCCCCCCTTACGTAAACCGAGGAACCGATGGAAGGACCCACCCCTGAACGGATCATGCAGCTCGGCCTCGGCTTCTGGGGCTCGAAGGCGTTCTTGAGCGCCGTGGAGCTTGGCGTATTTACGGAGCTGGCCGAAGGGCCACTCGCGCTGGAGCCGCTCACCGCCCGGCTGGGGCTGCACGCTCGCAGCGCCCGGGACTTCTTCGACACGCTGGTGGCGCTGGGGATGCTGGAGCGCGAGGCGGGCGTGTATCGCAACACGCCGGAGACCGACCTGTTCCTGGACCGCCGCAAGCCCAGCTACATCGGCGGCATTCTGGAGATGGGCAACGCCCGGCTCTACGGCTTCTGGGGCTCGCTCACGGAGGCGCTGCGCACGGGTGAGCCGCAGAACGAGGCGAAGCACGGCGGCCCCAGCCCGTTCGACGTGCTCTATGCCGATCCGGCCCGGCTGCGGCAGTTTCTGGGCGCGATGACCGGCATCAGCATCGGCACCGCCCGCGCCATCGCGCAGAGGTTCCCCTGGGCACGCTACCGGAGCTTCGTGGACGTGGGGTGTGCCCAGGGCTGTCTGCCGGTACAGGTGGCCCTGGCGCACGAGCACCTGGAGGGAGCGGGCTACGACCTCGCCGCGGTGGGACCGGTGTTCGAGGAGTACGTGGCGGACAGCGGTCTAGAGAGCCGGCTGCGCTTTCTCTCCGGCGACTTCTTCCAGGACCCGCTGCCGCACGCGGACGTGATCGTGATGGGTCACATCCTGCACGACTGGGACCTGGAGCAGAAGCGGATGCTGCTGGCCAAGGCCTACGACGCGCTTCCCAGCGGCGGCGCCGTGCTCATCTACGAGGCGCTCATCGACGACGACCGGCGGCAGAACGCCTTCGGTTTGCTGATGAGCCTGAACATGCTGATCGAGACGCCGGGCGGGTTCGACTACACCGGCGCGGACTGCCAGGGGTGGATGCGGGACGCCGGCTTCCGCGAGACGTACGTGGAGCACCTGCTCGGCCCCGACTCGATGGTCGTCGGCATCAAGTGATGAGGCAATGATGAAGCACCTCGATCCCTGCGGCGGCTCCCCGGCCGCCGTGAGCCGCCGGGACCTCCTGTTCCGGTCCGCGGGCGGATTTGGCGGCCTGGCGCTCTCCGCGCTGCTGGCGCAAGACGGCGCCCTGGCCGCTCCGGCGACCCCCAAGGTCCCAGCGGCGCTCAACCCGCTGGCGCCGCGCCGGCCGCACTTCACCACGCCCGCCAAGGCGGTGATCTTCCTGTTTATGGTCGGCGGGCCCAGCCACATCGAAACGTTCGATCCGAAGCCGGAGCTGGACCGCCTGGACGGCCAGCAGCTCCCCTCCAGCTTCGGGGAGATCAAGAGCCAGTTCATCAAGGCCGGCACGCCGCTGATGCGGAGCCAGTGGAAATTCCGCAAGTACGGCCAGAGCGGACTGGAGGTGTCCGATCTCTTCCCGCACGTCGCCACCTGCGCGGACGACCTGGCGGTCATCCGGTCTTGTTACTCGGAGAGCTTCGTCCACGCCCCCGCGATGTATCAGTTGATGTCCGGGCGCACGCTGGCGGGACACCCGTCGGTGGGAAGCTGGGTGACCTACGGCCTCGGCAGCGCCAGCGAGAACCTGCCCGCTTACTGCGTACTCACGCAGCCGGAGGGGCTGCCCGAGGGAGGCGCCCCGATGTGGGACGCCGGCTACCTCCCCGCCGTGCACCAGGGCACCGTGCTCCGCGGCGGCGCCGCGCCGATCCTGCACCTGAAGCCCTCCGACGAGATCAGCCGGCGGCAGCAGCGCCGCATGCTGGACTTCGTGCGGGAGGTCAACGGGCAGACGATGGACCAGGGCGGCACGGAGCTCTCCGCGCGCATCGCCGCCTATGAGCTGGCGTTCCGGATGCAGCAGCATGCCCCCGAAGCCGTGGACCTCTCCCGCGAGAGCACGGAGACCCGCGAGCTGTACGGGCTGAACGACCCCCAGACGGAAGAGTTCGGCACGCGCTGCCTGCTGGCGCGCCGCCTGGTGGAGCGCGGCGTGCGGTTCGTGACGCTCTACTCCGGCGGCGGGCCGGTGAGCACCCAGTGGGACGCGCACGACAACGTGGTGACCAACCACGAGAAGATGTGCCGCTGGACCGACAAGCCCACGGCGGCGCTGCTGAAGGACCTGAAGCGCCGCGGGCTGCTGGATAGCACCCTGGTGATCTGGGGCAGCGAGTTCGGGCGCACCGCCGTCACCCAGAACGGCAAGGGCCGCGACCATAACCCGGCCGGCTACACCATGTGGATGGCCGGCGGCGGCGTGAAGGGCGGGCAGGTGATCGGCGCTACGGACGAGATCGGCTACAAGGCGATCCAGGATCCGGTGCACCCGCGAGATTTCCACGCCACGCTGCTCCATCTGCTGGGACTGGAGCACATGCGGCTTACCTACCTTCACAATGGGCGCAACGAGCGCCTCACCGACTTCGGAGGCAGCGTGATCCCCCAGCTCCGCGTGCATCCCGCGTAACCGCGGAATGGAGGAAGGCTACTCCGGAGGATCTTTACCAGCTCGTGCAGGAGAAGCATACAGTAGCCAATGGGCGACGCCTGTTCTGAAGCGTTGGCCGCTACGGCGTGTTGCCGATGGCGTACCGACTTCGCCAGTAAACCGTAGGCAGCCGGCTGGTGCGGCGTTCGCTGACGGCGGCCTGCTTCGAGAGCGGCGCACCTTCTTCCGGAGACGCGTGACCAGGAACGAACGGACCATCCGCCCATAGGGCACCCGGTCCTGCCTACGGCTTACTACTATTGGTTGACCTGTAAGTAGCCTACTTGAACGGCGTGCGAGCATGGAAGAGATCTAGTTATCCTGAACAACGGTGAGCCGCACCAGCCGGCTTTGGCTTTGCCAGCGTAGAGAGACTTGATGCAGAGGAGTAGCTGTCGATGACCCGCAGGTCACTGAGAGCGGTAATCGCGGTATCCGGGTTGAGCCTCCTTCTACTCGGCTGGCAGTATCAATCCACCGTCGCGCCCCGACGGGTTGCGGCGCAGCGCCAGCAGCAGGTGGACGCACTGGCCGCGGCGGTGGACGCCGGCGATTCCGATACGGTGGCCTCGCTGCTCAACGCCGGCACCCCGGTAGCGATGAGTGCGGACGGGCTCCATCCGCTCCACCTGGCGGCCTGGCGCGGCGACCCGGCGATCATGGAGATGCTGCTGGTGACAGCGCCCGAGGTCGACGTGGAGGACTGGCTCGGCAAGACGCCGCTGATGCGAGCGGTGGAGCGCTCTCGCACGGTCGCGGCGGGGATGCTGCTGGATCGGGGTGCGAAGATCGAAGCGCGGGACCGCCTGGGCTACACGCCCCTGCTACTCGCCGCACGCGCCGGGCACCTCGAAGGGGTGGCCATGCTGCTCAAACGGGGAGCGGACGCCCGCGCCAAGCGCCCGGACGGCCTCACGGCAGTGCTGGCCACCGCAAAGATCCCCCGGTATCAGTTGCCTCCGGATACCCGTCAGAACACTCAAAGCCGCGTAGAGGTGGTGAAGCTGCTCCTGCGGCACCAGGCGGACTTCAACGCACGCACCTCCGCCGGGATGTCCCTCGTTTCACTGGCAGTAGAGAACAACTACCCGGACCTGCTCCGCTTCGCCATCGAGAAGGGCGCCTCCCTTCAGGCGCCGGCGCGTGACGGCACGGTGCCGATCGTGGCGGCCGCGGGGCGGGGCAACGTGGAGTGCTTCCGGATCCTGGTGGAGCACGGCGTATCCGTGGAAACCCGCTCGCCCAGCGGCGAGACCCTGCTGTCGCTGGCCCTGGATGGCTACTCCACGGAGTTCGGCCGCTCCCATCCGGCGTGGCTGCCGCGCCCGCCCCGGCGCAGGCGGCGAGAAGTGCCGGCTGACGCGCAGGTCCGTGCCCGGGAATATCGCTCCATCGTGGAGGTGCTCCTGGCCCGCGGGGTGTCCGTGCAGCACCGGACCCGATCCGGCGGATACCCGCTCTGCACGGCCGCGGCGGCGGGAGACGTGGCGCTTTGCGAAGAGCTGATCCGGCGCGGGAACCCGCTGGAGGGTCGCGATCAGGCGGGACGGACCGCGCTGATGCATGCCGCCGACAGTGCCCGGATGGAGACGGTGCGGTACCTCCTGGGCAAAGGCGCAGATCCCCGGGTGCGAACACCGGACGGCGACACGGCGCTCTCGCTGCTGGAGCAGCCTCGTAAGAACGAGATCCCGGCCAACCTCCAGAAGCACCAGGCGGTGATCAGCGTGCTGCGCGGCGCCCTGGGCCAGACCGAACGAGCCCCCCAGGTAGCCACTGCGATCCGGGTGCCGGTCGGCCCCGCAGGTCGCTGATCCGACGGCTAGCGCCAGTTTGCTACTCCCGCCGCTGGAAATAAATTTAGCCCAGGCTAAAACACATTACTGAATCATGTGCGGCAACGTCTTTGGGCATGATATACCAGTTGTGTAAGCAGCCCCTGCCCTGCAGGTGGAGAGTCTACTAACAACCGGACCGTATGCCCCCAGATGGGAGGTTGGAAGTCCGGTTAGGGAGATCAGCCTTGTTCGGACGTACGGCCCCTCGCTTTCAGTCGCTTCGCCTCGCAGCCGCTCCCCGTGCCGCCCGCCGCGGGTTCACGCTCATCGAGCTGCTCGTGGTGATCGCGATCATCGCCATCCTGGCCGCCATTCTGTTCCCGGTTTTCGCCCGAGCCCGCGAGGCGGCTCGGCAGACGTCGTGCCTTTCCAACGTGCGCCAGTTGGGAATGGGCTTCACGATGTACTTCCAGGACTACGACGAGATGTTCCCGATGGTGAAGGGCAACTCACCGTGGACCGCGTCGATGCAGCCGTACATCCGCAACCAGAAGATGCTGCGGTGTCCCAGTGACCCGAGCCAGAACTGGGAAGTGCCGCTCACGGGCCAGACCGCCATCCGCAACACCTCGTACACGCTCAACGGTTACCTGGCCCCGGGCAATTCCACCGACGCGCAGGGTGGTAATTTCCCGTTCATCGGCGGCATCGCGAAGCCGGCCAGCGTGATCGTCCTGACCGAGAGCAACGCCAATCGGACCGGGTCCTACTTCCACGCTCACACGTGGAATCCGCCGGCTTCCACCAGCCACTGGCTCGCCGCGCTGGATCTGCCGGACGATATTGAGCCGAACCGGCACGGCGACCGCTTCAACGCCGCGTTCCTCGATGGACACGCCAAGTCGGTGAAGTGGAGCCAGGTGTGGTGGCGCGATGCGAGCTTCACCCCGCCGCTGAAGGGGAA
>JAJFMS010000264.1 GCA_020696885.1 Armatimonadota bacterium
AGCATTGGGCTTTTCAGCCGGTGCGACGGGTGGTGGCCCCCTCGTCTTCGGGGACCACGCCGATCGATCGGTTCATCCGGCGCGACCTGGCGAAGCACGGCCTCACCCCTGCGGCACCTGCCGACCCGCGCACGCTAATCCGCCGTGCCACCTACGACCTCACCGGGCTCCCGCCCACTCCCGAGGAAGTGGAAGCATTCCTCAAAGACTGCGCCGCCGAGAGCTCGCGGTCACCTGAACACCTGAACACCCGAACACCCGAACGCCGGGCGCAGCCCCCGGGCGCCTACGACCGTCTCATCGACCGCCTCCTCGCCTCGCCGCAATATGGGGTCCGGTACGCGCGGCACTGGCTGGACGTGGTGCGCTACGCGGACTACCACGATGGGGACCCGAAGGCGCGGACGGCGAGCTGCGAGCCGCTGGAAGCGTGGCGGTACCGGGACTGGGTGGTGGGCTCGTTCAGCCGGGACCTGCCGTTCGACCGGTTCATCGTCCACCAGATCGCCGGCGACCTGCTCCCGAGTCCGGACGGTCGGGAGATCTACCCGGACGGGCTGGTGGCCACGACCTTCCTGACCAACGGCTCCTGGGACCGCGGGGACGCGGACAAGGAGAAGATGGTCAGCGATATGGTGGACGATCAGATCGGCACGGTGGGGAAGGCGTTCCTGGGGCTGACCCTGGAGTGCGCGCGCTGCCACGACCACAAGTTCGATCCGGTCTCGCAGAAAGACTACTACGCGCTGGCCGGGATCTTCTACAGCACGCACATCCTCAAGGACATCGGCGCGAAGGGCGGCGAGTACACCCTCAACCGCGTGCCGCTGGTGCCGAAGGCGGATCTCGCCCACCGGGAGCAGCAGCTGGCGCAGCTCAACGGGGTGAAGCAGCAACTGGCGGAGCTGGACAAGAAAGCCCCGCCACCCCCGGCGGACGATCCAGGCCGGCTGGAGCTGGTGCGCACCCGGGACCGCCTGCAGGCGGAGCTGCTGCCGGAGCCGCCGCTGGCGGAAGCCGCCCAGGAGGGCGGCACGGCCAACGGCCTGTTCCCAAAGATGCAGGACGTGCCGGTCCACATCCGGGGCAGCTACACCCGATTGGGCGAGGTAGTGCCGCGCCGGATGCCGGTGTTCCTGGCGGGAGCATCACAGCCGCCGATCACCAGCGGCAGCGGTCGGCGGGAGCTGGCGGCCTGGATTGCGGCGAAGGAGAACCCGCTCACGGCGCGGGTGATCGTGAACCGCGTCTGGCAGTGGCACTTCGGCAGTGGGCTGGTGCACACGCCTAATAACCTCGGCAGGCTCTCCGAGCCGCCGACGCACCCGGAGCTGCTGGACTGGTTGACGGCCCGGTTCGTGGAAGACGGGTGGTCGCTCAAGAAGCTGCACCGCCGCATCATGCTTTCGGCGGCCTACCAGCAGAGCAGCGTCGTCCCCCGCGGCCAGCTCGAGCGCGATCCGGAGAACCGCTGGCTGGGCCGGTTCGCCGCCCGGAGGCTGGAAGGCGAAGCGATCCGGGACAGCATCCTGGCGGTCTCCGGCCGCCTGGACCCGACGCCGGGCGGACCGGCCTCGGCGGACCTGGGCATCCCGCGGCGGTCCCTCTACGTGCAGACGGCGCGGTGGGACCGCGGCAGCTTTGCGAGCCTCTTCGACGCTGCGAACCCGGATGCGTCCAGCGAGCGGCGAGACGTGAGCACCGTCGCGCCCCAGGCGCTGTTCCTGCTGAACCACGAGTTCATGCACACCCACGCGCGCCTCCTGGCGGAGAGGCTGGCCCGCGACGTGCCGCAAGACGACACCGCCCGGATCCAGCGCGCCTACCAGCTCGTGTTCGGGAGGCCGGCTCGGCCGGAAGAGGTGAGCCTCGCCCGGACGCTCGTGCGCGCGTCCGACAGCCAGGCCCCGCAGGCCGGATGGGTGGACCTGGCCCACGTGCTGCTGTGCAGCAACGAGTTCGTCTTTCTCGACTGACCAGGGCTCGTATCCATGGCGTCTCACGATCGATCCACCTACTCTCGCCGGGAGCTGCTGACCCGAACCGGCACCGGCTTCGGGATGCTTGCGCTCGCCGACCTGCTGGCGGCCGAGAGCCCGGCGCGGGCGGCCGCGGCGCCCAATCGGGCCGCGCGGCCGTTTGCCGTCCGGCCGCCGCTGGCCGTCCCGAAGGCCAAGCGGTGCATCTTCCTCTACATGCCCGGGGGACCGTCGCACGTCGACCTGTTCGATCCCAAGCCCCGCCTGGCCCAGGAGAGCGGGAAGCCGCTGCCGTTCGAGAAGCCGAAGCTGGAGCGCACCAAGACCGGCAACCTGCTGCCATCCCCCTGGAATTTCACCCGGCGCGGGAAGTCGGGGATCGAGGTCAGCGAGCTCCTACCCCGCGTCGGCGACTGCATCGACGACCTCTGCGTGATCCGCTCGATGTACGCGGACAACATCAACCACACCGGGGCCGCGCTGCAGCTATGCACCGGGGAGCAGGCGTTCTCCCGGCCGAGCATGGGGTCGTGGCTGGTGTACGGCCTCGGCACGGAGAACCAGAACCTCCCGGGTTTCGTGGTGGTGAGCCCGGCCGCGGTGTTCCAGGGAGCGCAGCTCTGGAGCTCCAGCTTCCTCCCCAGCGCCTACCAGGGCACGCTGGTCCGCGACCTCGCCACGCCGATCGCGTACCTCCGGGACCCACTGGGCAGCCCCGATCGGCAGCGAGCGAAGCTGGATGTCCTCCGGCAGCTCAACACGCTGCACAAGCGTGAGCGCGCGATCGATAGCCCGCTGGACGCGCGGATCGCCTCGTTCGAGCTGGCGTTCCGCATGCAGCGGGAGGCGCCCGAGGCGTTCGACATCGCCGGCGAGAGCCCGGAAACGAAGAAGCTGTATGGCGTGGGGGACCCGGTGACGGACCTCTTCGGCCGGCAGTGCCTGCTGGCCCGCCGCCTGGTGGAGCGCGGCGTGCGGTTCGTCCACCTCTTCGACGCGCCGGCTAACAACGCCTGGGACCACCATGGCGGCTTGAAGGAGAACCTCCCGAAGCGGTGCGCGGCGGTGGACCAGCCGATCGCGGCGCTGCTGACCGACCTCAAGCGCCGCGGGATGCTGGACGACACCCTGGTGCTCTGGGGCGGGGAGTTCGGCCGCACGCCTACCGCCGAGGGCAACAACGGCCGGGAGCATCACCCGTTCGGCTTCACGATGTGGCTGGCCGGCGGCGGGATCCGAGGCGGCGTGGTCCACGGCGCCACCGACGAATACGGCTGGCACGCGGAGCAGGACAAGGTGCACGTGCACGACCTCCACGCCACCATCCTGCACCAGATGGGGATCGACCACACCAAGCTCACCTACCGTCACGCGGGGAGGGACTACCGGCTGACGGACGTGTACGGGGAGGTGGTGAGAGGGATAGTGGCTGGTGGTTAGTGGCTGGTGGCTGAACGCTGCCGGTCGGGATCTGGTCGGCCCGCGTCCGCGAGGACGCCTGGCCAGCGAGGCGATTTCAATCCCTCTCCCGCCCGCGGAATTCAGTCCGGTTAGTGGTCTACCACCCGCTTATCGATCCCGCGCGATCCATGCCAGCTCTTCGGGGATCAGCCGGCGTGCCTGCTCTCGCGCTGCCTCCGGCTCTCCTTCGCGGAGGAGGCGCAGCACTCCGGCGCCCACGTCCCGCGCGGCGCTGAACATGGCCCACTAGTTTAAGCTTGCGGTCGTTCGTGTTAAAATCACACTATATCGCTGTTGTCACGAGCGTCTTATCCGATTGTCCCTACCCTGTCCTCATACGATCAGCCATCGAATCCGGGTTGTGATCATCAGCATCCTGGTGCTCATTCTGGCTTTACTGCCGGGATTGAGTGGCGGGACTGGCGTTCCCAGGTACGCCGGGGGGATCATCTCCGCTCAGCCGCTTGGGCTGGCCGAACTGGGCGGGATTGTTGATCCCGAAGAGGCGCACGTGCACCCTCCCCCAGGCAAGTCGTCGCGCCGCGCTCACCAGCGCCGGGTGGTGGAAACCCTGGCCTTCCTGTGCCGGCAGTCTCGACGCGGGGGCTCCGCCTACGTGGAGCGCCCGGCCCATCCCCGGGCGCCCCTCCATCCGCTCCGCGACTCCCACCGCCGGAGTAACGCCAGGCGCGGGCCTCCGCACGCCTGACGCCTGATCCGTGAGACGAGTCACGTCAGCATCGCGGGAGAATGCCCGCGTGCTGCCGGGCGCCTTCCGGGTCTGCCCGGCTGAGCCGTAACTGACCGGCTCAGCCTCGGCCCCCAGCGCCTCCGCCTACACCGGGCCGGTACTCGATACCCGGACCCCGGGTTCGCCCCAGTCCCACCGTCGACGGGCCTGGTCTGGCGGCGCCAGGACGGCTGACTGGTCTCACGTTCCCATCCAGGACCTGCCCGTACTGCTGGTGCAGTGCGGCGGTCGGCCTTCCAGCGGCTTGATTCAAAGCAAACGCCCGCTCCTTAGTTCGTGCTCAAGGCGGGCAACTAGTAGGAAAGGAACCAGCTAATGATCCGGTTAAAAACGGGATCCTCGCGATCCCTGGCGGCTATCGCACTAGCGCTCGCGGTACTGGCCCCAGGTGGCACGGCAGCCGCCGCGCGGCACACTCACCCGGACGGGTGGAAGGTGACGGTGCGCAGCAGTCCCGTCAGCAAGCACGGGATGTACGAGATCGATGTCCAGGTTCGAGACGAGACCGGCAATCCGGTGCGGGATGCGGTGGTCCAGCTGCGACTGCACTCCTTCAGATCGCCCGGTTACCGGCTCGTTACCGCCCGGCGCGTGGAGGACGGTTGGCACCGGACGTGGACCCGGTTGAATGAGCCGCAGGACCGCCCCGGGCGTCTGCGAGCGGTCGTCACGAGTGTAGACGCCAACTAACAACGCTCACTCGTCGGAGCAGCCCGCCACGAACGCCACCCCGGGGACCCTGGCGGGCTGCTCCGAACCGGGAGAGGCGTCCGCGCCGCACTCCGCCCGGTATGGCGAGACGAGGCCCGGAACCGGAGATTAACCGATAAGCCCGTTCAACCCCGTGCGATGCGCCCCAGCTCTTCCTCGATCAACCGCCGCGCAAGCCCCCGGGCTTCCTCCGCCTGCCCCTCGCGAAGGAGCAGCAGCAGCTCGCTGTAGACGAGGCGCTCGAAGATCCGCTGGCGGTCCGGTTGGGTGAGTCCTTCTACGGCCTTTACTTCGGGGCGGAGCTCGGCCAGCAGCTCGGCCAGCTCGGCGTATTCCGGTCCCAGCCACGCTTCCAGCTCCCGGCGGACGCGCTTTGCGAACGCGGGCGAGGTCCCGTGCGTGAAGATTGAGACGGTAAGCGGCCCGCGCTCGATCTTTGAGGCGAAGATGTAGTTGCAGTGCGGGGGATCGTCGCAGACGTTCACGAGCTGGCCGGCGGCGGTGGCCTCCGCGTAGACCCGGGCGTTCGTGTCCGGGTCGTCGGTTGCCACCACCACCAGGAAGGCGCCGGCGATGTCGCCCGGCTCGTAGCGGCGCTGGGAGACCGCCACGTGACCCGCCGCCTCTTGCTCGCGGATGAACTCCGAGACGACCGGGCTCACCACGGACACCTCGGCGCCGCAGCCCAGGAAGTCCCGCACCTTCTGGGTGCCGACGACACCGCCGCCCACGATGACTGCCCGTTTCCCCACCAGGTTCAGGCAGATCGGCAGGTAGCGAATACCGGAGGGCCGGGTTTCGGTTTCAGTGGAAGGATCGGTCATCGACGGTGCTCCGGAACGACGCTCAACTGCTGCCCCATTATAGCTCCGGCCCCGATCCGGGTAGCATGGCCGAGAGGAGCCGCAGAATAGGGATGGGCTCAAGGCCGTTGCTTC
>JAJFMS010000265.1 GCA_020696885.1 Armatimonadota bacterium
ATGGACGATGAGGCTCACCGGTATAAGGTCCGCGAGCTGCTGCGGCAGTCGATGGGGCACCGCCTGATCCGCTAACGAGCCTCGTGTGGGCGGCGGCGTTCCGGCAGCCAGGGGGAGAACTCGCAAGGTCTGGTTCCTGTGGCCCGGTATGTATGGAGTGCAGAGCTTCCAAGCTCTGCAGCGGTACCTCCGCTTTCGACAGGATTGCGTGTGACCAACGCGCCGGTCCGGTGTCACACCAGACCGCTGGCCGTCTCCACCCCGAGCTCGAACCCCGATGATCGACCCACGCCTCCGCACCTGGTTTCTGGGCTCCGCCCTCCTGGCGCTCTCCGTCGGCGGCGCCGTCTCCGCGGCCGCGCCGGCGCCGGCGAAGGTCGACTTCACGCGAGATGTGCTCCCGGTGCTCCGGGCGAAGTGCTTCGCCTGCCACGGCGGCGGGCACTCCCAGGGCGGGCTCCGGCTCGACAGCCGTGAGGAAGGCGTGCGAGGCGGGGACTCCGGCGCCGCCGTGAAGCCGGGACACGCCTCGGAAAGCCTGCTGCTCCGCCTCGTCTCCGGCGCCGACCCCAAGCGGGTGATGCCGCCCGCCGGCCCCCGGCTCACCGCGGCGCAGGTGAAGCTCCTCCGCGACTGGATCGACCAGGGCGCCTCCTGGGGCGCAACAGGCGGAGAGCGGAAAGCGCAGGATCACTGGGCGTTCAAGCCGGTTCGCCGGCCGGACGTCCCCTCCGTGCGGACAAAAGGCGCGGTGGTCCGCAACCCGATCGACGCGTTCATCCTGGCGCGGCTGGAGAAAGAACAGCTTCGCCCCTCCCCGGAAGCCGACCGGATCACGCTGATCCGGCGCCTCAGCCTGGACCTCCTCGGGCTGCCACCCACGCCGGAGGAGGTGGAGACGTTTCTTCAGGAATGCGCCGCAGAAGCCTCTTCTCCGAACACCAAACACCGAACACCGAACACCGAACACGCTTACGAGCGGCTCGTCGATCGCTTGCTGGCCTCGCCGCATTTCGGGGAGCGCTGGGGGCGCCATTGGCTGGACCTGGCGCGCTATGCGGATAGCGACGGCTATGAGAAGGACCTGCCCCGCCCCTATGCCTACTACTACCGCGACTGGGTGATCGACGCGATCAACCGGGACCTGCCGTTCGACCAGTTCACCGTGGACCAACTGGCGGGGGACCTACTCGTAGGCGAAGCGCTGCGCAGCGGAGACGGAAAGCCTCCCGCCATCCCCACTCTCGACACGGTGCCGGAGAATCTCCGGTCGAAGCTGCTGGCTACCGGGTTCCATCGCAACACCCTCAAGAACCGGGAGGGAGGGGTGGACCAGGAAGAGGACCGCGTGAAAGTGACGGTGGACCGGGCCAACACCACCGGCGCGGTGTGGCTGGGACTCACCGTGGGCTGCGCCCAGTGCCACAGCCATAAGTACGATCCGATCACGCAGCGGGAGTACTACGGGCTCTACGCCTTCTTCAACTCCGCACGCGAGGTGGACGTACCGGCCACCGCTCCTGCCGCCAAGCCTTCGAAGGCGGCCGTGCCGCAGGTCCCGACGCTGGCGGAGAACCCGAAGCCGTCCCAGACCCACATCCTGATCCGCGGCGACTTCCTCCGCCCGGGCGATCCGGTGCAGCCGCACGTGCCCGCGGTGCTTCCGGGTCTCGGAAGCGCGGAGGCTCCCAGCCGCCTCGCCCTTGCGCGCTGGCTGGTGGATCCCCGGAACCCGCTCACCCCGCGCGTCACCGTCAACCGGATCTGGCAGAACCTCTTCGGCCAGGGACTCGTCACCACCCCCGACGATTTCGGCATCCGCGGCGCCCGGCCCTCGCACCCCGAGCTACTGGACTGGCTGGCGAGCAGTTTCGCCGGGGAAAATGAAGCGCTGCGCGCGGGAAATGAGGCGCTGCGCGCGGGAAATGGAAAAATGGGGAAACGGAGAACTGGGGGGGAGCGGGTTTCCATTTCCTCATTTCCTCATTTCCCCGTTTCCTCAAGAGTGGGTCTGGGCTGGTCCCTGAAATCCCTGATCCGGCTGATCGTCACCAGTGCCACGTACCGCCAGTCGTCGCAGAGCCGGCGGGACCTGGACGAGCACGATCCTCGCAACGTGCTGCTGGCGCGCCAGAGCCGGTTCCGGCCCGAGGCGGAGATCGTGCGGGACCTGTATCTCGCGGCGAGCGGTTTGCTCAGCCCCAAGGTGGGCGGCCCGAGCATCCGGCCACCGCTGCCGGGCGACATCGCCGCCCTGGGCTATGCCGGCTCCGTGAAACGGCAGGAGACCACCGGGCCGGACCGGTACCGCCGTGGGATGTACATCTTCTTCCAGCGCACCGTGCCCTACCCGCAGCTCGTGGAGTTCGACGCTCCGGACGGCAACAACTCTTGCACCCGGCGGGAGCGCTCCAACACCCCGCTCCAGGCGCTGACGCTGCTGAACGACCCGGTGTTCGTGGAGTGCGCCCAGGGGCTGGGCCGGCGCCTGGCCCAGAACCCGGACCACTCCCCCGAAGCTCGCATCCGACAGGCGTTCCGGCTCACCGTCTCCCGCGAGCCTACGGCGGCGGAGGTGGCCCGGTTGAAGCGGCTCCACACGGAGATGCTGGCGCTCTGCCGCGCGAACGGTGCCTCCGCCGCGAAACTCGCCGGTAAGGACCTCCCGGCGGGCCTCGATCCCGCGGAGACCGCCGCCTGGGTGATGGTGGCGCGGACCGTACTGAACCTGGACGAGTTCATCACCCGAGAGTAGGGCGCCGGCGTGATGGAGTAATGGAGGGGTGCAGTTCCCTCCATTACTCCCATGCGGTGTCATTCACGCTTGGCTACTTCGATTCTGACGAACTCTGGAAGATACGACGGCGTACAGTTTTTGGCCACGTGCTCGTCCTTGTAGAGTCCCAGTGCTTCCCCAAGCTTGATACACCTGGATCGAAATTCAGGCTCGTGAACACCAATCTGGCAAGCACAGAAGTTCATTGCCCATTGAACCTCGGGCTCAGCCTGAGCCATATCGTTTTCCAGGGAATCAAGCAGGTCTGCACTATTTCCGGGAGGAGCTTGCCCGACCCAGCGCAAGCGAGCCTGGTGATACCAGAACAAACGACGCAGAATCGGGGACGGATTACTCTCCCACGTCGCGATCAGGGAGGCCAGTTTCTTGTCTTTGGCTAGCTGGTTTGCCAACAGCCAGTCAGCCAACTGGGTGCGTTCCTCCGCGTCATGCCGCAGCATATCCGAAGCCAGTTGATCGATGACAGTTTCTGCGAGGAGCTTCTTATCGAAGATGAGGGTCGCGAGAAGGCGGGGGTAGTGTTCCCCGGTTGACCAAAGCTCCATCGCCAGATCGTGGTCTTTCTTGATCTCGGCGCCACGCTTTTTGAGGTCGCCCAGCTTCAGGTTTCCCTGGGTGATCTCCTCCACAAGTTTCGTTGCTCTTGCCGATAAAGCCATTTTGTCTGTCTCCCCGCGCCCCAGGCAGCGTCGGCCTACCACTCTACTACTCCACCACTCCACTACCCCGCGTCCTTCGCGCACTTCAGCTCCCACCCGGTACGGTGCGCGAGGAAGGCGCCGAGCTCGCGGAGGTCCGAAGCGGTGCCCCGCTGTAGCACCCGGCTGGCGCCGCCCGACCAGAGCAGCAGGCTCCAGGTCTCGTCCCCGTCGCTGTCCGTGGAGACGAGCACTTCCAGGTGACCGTGCGGGTAGTTCTTGATCCGCGCGAGCCCGAGACCCCGGTAGGTAATGGTTAGCCGCCCGGGAGCCAGGAGCCACTCTTCCCGGCCAACCAGGAACCAGAGGGTCAGCGCCAGGAGGGCGAGCCCGATCAGCAGGTGCGGCACCAGGAACAGCTTCTCAGCGGGGCGGGACCAGTTCCCGGCTCCCACCGCGATCACACCCACGTTCCAGGGGATCGCGAAGGCGCCGACACAGCCGGCGCCCGCCATCCGGGAGCCAACCCGGGTGTTCACGGAGGTCTCACCGCCCTCCAGGTATCGCGCCACCAACTGACCCGGCAGTTGGGTCGGCTCCAGCGTGTTCCGGGGCGAGACGGCGGAAAGGGCGTGCCGGGAAACCGCGGAGGCCGGCAACACGCCGGTTGTGGGATCGGCGTCCGGAACCAGGCAGCGACGGAGCCCCCGGCAGATCTGCGCTCGCTCTTCCGCGGTGCCGAAGCGCGCCAGGGAGAGCTCGCCGCGGCTCAGCTCGACCACGACCTTCTGCCCGCTGCGATGGAGAGAAACCCGCCGGACCGTCTGCGGGGTCAACACCCGCTCGCGGTTCCACGGCCCGATGCCCAGCCCGTAGCGGACTTCTGCCGGTCGGAATTGGAGCGTCTCCCGGCCGCCGATCAGGTATGCGATCTCGTGCAGCGCGGAGAGTCCGCCGATGGTCCAGAAGGCCAGCCAGAACAGGATGAAGAGGCTGCCGGCGCTCGGGAATGAGAAGCCGCTTCCCGCGGGAGGTCCGGGCATCGGCAGCAGCCACGGAACGGGCAACCCGAGCATCCGCAGCGCAAACAGCTCACCCGTGGCCCAGCCCGCGAGCCAGAACGAGAGGAATGCGATCACGAACCAACGCCCCACCCCATGGGCGCGGAGGACGATCACGCCCTCCCGGGGCTCCCGGCCGGGGCCGAGATGAGAATCCGAAACACCGCTGGTAATCCTGGTCATCGCCACCTTTCCCGGCGTCTATTCGCCGTCACCCGGATTATGGGAAAGGGAGCGCGTGACTGTAGGGAAGTGCGAGCTTCGAGTTTCGAGTTTCGAATGAACTGAGCCCGCGACCGAACGGTTGCCGGAGTCCCGGAGGCATCCGGGCAGCACCCACCGGAAACGGCGACAGTTGGCGGGAAGCCGAGCCCGGATGGCTCCGGGACTCCGCGGCAAACGTGCCTGGGCGGCCGCCATGACCCGCGTGGCTGCTCCCCTTTCGCGGGCAACTCCCCTACGTGAGGAGGTCTTTCACCACGTTACCGTAGACGTCCGTGAGGCGGAAGTCGCGGCCGGCGTAGCGGTAGGTGAGCTTGGTGTGGTCCATGCCCAGCAGGTGCAGGATGGTGGCGTGGAGATCGTGCATGTGCACCTTGTTCTCCACTGCGTAGTAGCCGTATTCGTCCGTGGCGCCGTGGATGTAGCCCGGCTTCACGCCCGCGCCGGCCAGCCACATGGTGTAGCCGTGCGGGTTGTGGTCGCGGCCGTCCTTCTTCTCGGCGGTGGGGGTGCGGCCGAACTCTCCGCCCCAGATTACGAGGGTGTCGTCCAGCAGGCCGCGCGCCTTCAGGTCCTGGAGCAGGCCCGCGATCGGCTTGTCGACCTCCTTGGCATTCTTCTCGTGCCCGCCCTTCAGGTTGCTGTGCTGGTCCCACTTGAATGGGTTGTGCGTCACCTGGATGAAGCGCACCCCGGACTCCGCAAAGCGACGGGCCAGGAGGCACTCGCGGCCGAAGTCGTCCGTCGGCTGCTGGCCGATGCCGTAGAGGTCCAGCGTGGCCTTGGATTCGCTGCTGATGTCCAGGAGCTTCGGCGCATACTGCTGCATCCGGAACGCCAGCTCATAGGCCTGGATCACGCCATCGAGCTGGGAGTCGGCCTCGTCGCGTTTGCGGTAGTCCTGGTTGAGCGCCTGGAGGAAGTCGAGCTGCTTGCGCTGGAGCTCCGGCGGCACCGTGGCGTTCTGCACGTGCTGGAAAGTAGCCTTGGACGGCGAGATGTTGGCGTTGCCGAGGGCCGTTCCCTGGTACATCGCCGGCAGGAAAGCGTTACCGTAGAGCTGCACGCCGCCGTGGTCCAGCGTGGGGCAGATGGTGACGAACCCCGGCAGGTTCTCGTT
>JAJFMS010000266.1 GCA_020696885.1 Armatimonadota bacterium
CCGCTCTCGTCCGCAATTGCCTGGACGACCACCGGCCGGCGATCGAGGCGTCCGGACTGACCCTATCCGCGGAGCTGCCGGAATCGCCGCTCTACGTGCACGGAGACCCCACGCGCCTCTCCCAGGTGGCGTCAAACCTCCTGAGCAACGCGATCAAGTTCAGCAACCCCTCGGGTCAGATCGATGTGCAGGTGTATCCTAACGCAGCGGGCCGGCAGGCAGTCCTACGGGTGGGGGATACCGGCGTGGGCATCTCGCCGGATCTGCAGGCGCACATCTGGGATGCGTTTACGCAGGAAGACCGGAGCCTGGACCGCAGCCGCGGCGGACTGGGGCTGGGCCTGGCATTGGTGCGCGGCCTGGTGGAGCTGCATGGCGGCACCGCCCGCGCGGAGAGCGACGGCGTGGGCCGGGGAGCGGCCTTCGGATCCTGGTGGTGGATGACAACCGGGACGCGGCGGACACGCTCTGTGATCTACTCACCATCTACGACTACCAGGTGGAAGTTGCCTACTCCGGCCCGGACGCCCTGGAGTCCGCCCGCCGCTTCCGGCCGGACATCGTGCTCTGCGACATCGGGCTGCCTGAAATGGACGGGTACGCGGTGGCACGAGAGCTGCGTCGCCAGCCCGCCACCGCCCGCATCCGGCTAATCGCGGTGACCGGCTACGGGCAGGAGGAGGACATCCGCCGTACCCGTGAGGCCGGCTTTAGCCACCACCTGACGAAGCCGGTTGATCCCGACCGGTTGTGCGGTCTGCTCACCCAGTTGTCGCTCGACCCGTCGTGACCCACCGCCTGTGTAAAAGAAGCGAGTCATGGCGAAGGCCCGTCTTTTGGGCCTGTGGCCATCCCAACCGTCACGGATCCTGCCAAACGCCGAAGCACCCGGGCCTGGTACGGCTCCACCCTCGGGATTGCCACAGCGCCACGGGAGCACGGTGAAAGACCAAGAGGGCGATGGGCGCTTCGCAATGACCGGGAAGGGCAGGGGCACGGCTCGCTCGCGTGATCGACAGGTGGAAGGCCCATGCGCGCCGCCCGTTCGGCACCCGTCCGGTCTCGTTTGCGATACTCTTCTCCGTGAAGCGATCCATCCTTCCGCTGCTCGCCTGCCCGACCGCGCCGGGCGGAGCCAATTGCGGCGGCTCACTCTCGCCCCGCGGCATCGACGGGCTACCGTTGCGCGAAGCCGAGGCCGATGCGGACGAGCTCCTCGAGGGCGCGCTCCGGTGCGGCACCTGCGGCACCACCTTCCCGATTCTTTCGGGGGTGGCCATCCTCCACCCCCAACCGGAAGACTACCTGGGCCGGTTTTACCATTCCCTGATCCGGGACGTGGACCGGCACGGCTGGCTCTCTCCCGAAGCGCGGGCCTGGCTGACCCGGCGGTTTAGCAAAGACCGTCGCCGCGAGGAGTACGGCGCCGACTTCCGCTTCTCCCAGCAGTTCGAAGATCCCTGGGAGGTGGCCCGCGCGATGACCCCGGATCCAGCCCGGGCATACGGTCCCTTTGCGGACTGGCTGCGCGCCAACCGGGGCCAGGGGCCTTACGATATCCTCGCCGGCTGGGCGGCCGAGCTCCCCAGCGACCGGCACCTGGTGCTGGACGCCGGGTGCGGCGGCGGCGGCCTGGTGGCGCGGATCGCGTCGCGGTTCGGGTCCGCGTTCGGGCTGGACCTCTCCTTCCTGGCCATCCTGCTCGCCCGTCGTACGGTACTCCACCGCCCCGAAGCAGAGCGCTCCTACATCTTGCGGACCCGCATCGACCAGGAGTTGGAGCGGCCGCTCTCCGTGAAGCGAGCCGACAACGCCGAGTTCGTGGTGGGCGACGCGACGGCGCTACCGTTCCCCTCTAGCCTCTTCGACGCGGTCTGCAGCAGCAACATCATCGACATCGTGGGGATCGACGGTCCGCTGGACGCCGCAGTGCGGGTACTGCGTCCGAACGGCTTGTTCCTGCTCACGGATCCGTTCTACTTCCGTACCGGGCAGGCGCCCGAGGGCGATCCGCTGAAAGCGCTGCGAGGGCACTTCCGCCGTCGCGGCCTGAAGTTAGAAGCGGAGCGAGATGCGGTACCCTGGGCCTGGGCCACCTACGACCGGCACTGGCGCGTGTACTTCAGCTACTGCGCCGCCACCCGCAAAAGTTAGTGATGGAGTGTTGGAGTGATGGAGTGCTGGAGTAATGGGTTGCCGGTGCGTCCCGACGGACGCGTTGCTACCATTACTCCAGCACTCCCCCCTGGAGACGATCAGCAATGCCTCCGAAGCCACCAACTCCTGGAACTCCTAACCTGCGCGCGTCGCTTGCGGGCGTGCTGATCGGGGCGCTGGTCGGCGCTCTCGCCCTGGTGGTGGTGAGCCCCTCGCTGCGCGGCGGAGCGCGTCCCGAGCCGACCCGGGAGAACCCCGGCATCGTGAACCCGGCGCCGCTCGCCAACGCCCCGGCACCGGAGGCTCCCACCCAGAACGCGCCCGTGGAGCCGGCGCCGGACCCGCCCAACCCGGCGGTAAGCGTGGACCTGGAGGCGCTGAACCGGCTGCTGGAGGCCGAAAGCGCTCGCCTTACCGGCACGGTGAGCGTGCACGTGCGCCTGGACGGCGGTGGGGAGGCAGGGAGGCGAGCCACGGAGCCGCAGCCGGCCGCCAGCGTCATCAAGCTGCCGCTGATGGTGGTGCTGGAAGATGCGTGGCTTACCGGTGGGCTGAAGCGCGTGGCGCGGGATGAAGCAGCGCTCCGGAAGGCGATCACGCTCAGTGACAACCCCAGCGCCGACCGGATCATCGACCAACTCGGCACGGCACGCATCAACACCTGGCTGGAAGCGCACGGTTACACGCAGACCCGGCTGCGCCACAAGATGGCGGGACCCCGCCCGGATGGCGTCAACACCGTCTCCGCCGCGGAGATGACGCGGATGGCCCTGGAGATCGCGCGGGAGGAATGCGTGAGCCCCGAGGCCAGTTCGGAGATGCGCACCTTACTGCTGGCGCAGACCCGCCGCACCCGCATCCCGGCGGGGCTACCGGAAGGGGCGGTGAGCGGCAACAAGACCGGCACGCTCCGCGGCATCGTCAACGACGTGGCGTTCGTGGAGACACCGGGAGGCCTGCGCTACGCGATGGCGGTCCTGATCACCAACGCCGGAGAGGACGCCGCCACGAGCAAAGCGATCGCGGGGCTCAGCCGCAAAGTCTACGACCTGCTTACCGCTTCCCGGTAAGGCCGGAACGCCGGGGCTTGCCCGCGAAACACGCGAAAGAACGCGAAAGGGGCAAGCGAGGGGCGTCTCCGCCTCCTGGTCATTGCGAAGCGCCCATCGTCCTCATCGGTTCTCGCCGTGCTGTGGCAATCCCAAAGGTTGAGCGTACCAAGCCAGGGTACTTCGACGTCTGGCGGGATCCGTACCGGCTGGGCTGGCCACAGGCGCTAAAGACGCGCCTTCGCCATGACTCGCTTGTTTTACGGACACGTTACTCCCGGAAGGGGTGCCACGCCACTTGACGTGACACCCCTTCCGGGAAACCAAGCTCAGGACGACTCGTGGTGGGGGGTCCAGCCGTCCGGCACGTCGCGGATGAGGCGGCCGAGGTCCTGCAGCAGGATGATAAGCCAGGCGTGGCTCCAGGCGAGCGGTGCCGCGCTGGCGGGGGCGCCGGTGTGCTTGTCGCTCTGCTCCGGGATCAGGTCGTGGAGCATCGCGTGCTTCAGACACCAGTTGAGATGACGGTACACCTCGTTCACCTGACCGGTCTCTGCGAAGTAGAGCCCCAGCCAGATGGCGCTGAGCGACCACGGGTTGCCGCCCACGAACAGGTCGCTCGGGTACCGGCCCACCCCTTCGATCGGGTAGTCGACGGCTTCCTCCAGGCGCTGGACCGTGCGCACCATCTCCGGGCAATCCGGCGGGACCACGCGGAACGGAACCGCCAGGCCAATGTTGCTGATGTCCAGCAGGTAGTCCTTGCGCATGTGGAACCGCTGCGTGGGGTTCACCTCGCCGACGAAGTAGCCGTTCTGCACCAGCTTGTCGTAGACCGCGCGCTTGAGGTTGTCCGCGGCAGCCCGCCAGCGCGCCGCCTCGGTCTCCTGCCCCACCTCTCGCGCCGCGTTCGCTGCCGCCTGGAAGCCCGCCACCGCGGAGGCGTTGGTGTAGGTGAGGAAGCCGCCGGTCTCCTCCCACAGGTCCTGCTCCGAGTAGACCAGCTTGACCTTGGGGTCCGTGCGAGCGATCAGGTAGTTGGCCGCGCGCTGCAGGGTGGGCCACATCTCCACCAGGAAGCTCCGGTCCCGGGTGAGATCGAAGTGCTGCCAGGCGCCCCAGATAACGCTGGCCACCTGGTCTACCTGGATCCCTGCCCAGTGGCGCCGGCCATCCGTGTAGTGGTTCTGGTACCAGAGGCCATCGTGCATCTGGGTGCGCTTGCACCAGCGGTAGAACTTACGGGCTTCCTCATGGTAGCCGCACCGGTCCAGCGCCCAGGCCAGGTAGACGGCGTCGCGGGGCCAGCAGTAGCGGTAGTCCGGGGAGAGCGTCGGCGCGGCGATGAGAGAGCCGAACTTCCGGTCTTGCAGCAGCTTCAGGAGGAGGATGGACCGCAGGTACAGCTCTTCCAGGCGCGCGTCGTGCAGCACCGGTAGGGAGCGCTTCCCGGTCTCCAGCCAGCCACGCCAATAGGTAACCGCCTCGCCGAGGAGCTGCGCCGGGGGCCGGGCTTCCAGGGCCGTGAGCGTATCTTCGGCCTCGAACAGCGTCATCCCGGCCACGAACATTACGGTGACCGAACAGGTGGCCTGGGGCTCGAGCCGGCGGTGCCACATCAGCGCGCTGGTGGCGCCGGTCGGGTCGCCGAATGCGTAGCGGTTCTCCTGCAGGTTACCGTCGCGCACGTCCAGGAACGCGTCCAGCGCGTCGCCCTCGCCCTGATAGGAGACGCCGCACTGGTAGGTATCCGGCTGGGGCAGCCCGGAGATCAACCACACCACCTGGGCTTCGATCGCCTTGTCCCAGGGATGGCCGCGGTAGCGGACCACGTGGTTGTCCAGCCGGTTGTAGTAGGCGACGTTGTAGCCGAACTCACCCTTGTGGTCGGCGACGGACGAGGCCTCCGTGTGGAACAGATCCAGCGTGATCGGCTCGTCGGAGGTGTTCTGGACTTCCAGCGTGCGGATGGCGCCCGGCAGGTCCGGATGCACGAAGTCCACCACCCGCGCCCGCAGTTCCGGGCGCAGGTAGGAGGTCTGGAGGACGTTGGTATCTTCCAGGTAACGCTGCTCCACCTGGAACTCCGGGGGCGCCAGCCAGACGCACTCCCCCGTTTCCCGGTAGTGGAGACCGAACTGAGATTGGACGAGGTGCCGGAAAAAACCGATGGACGGATAGAACGCCTCGGTCATCGCGCCGTCCGCGCGGACCTTGGCGAGCATCTCGCCGTTGCCGATCACCCCGAAATCCGAACTCATGCAGCGTTTCCTGTCCAGGCCTCTTCGTCTTCCTCAACGAAATCGTCCGCTTCGCCGCGGATCACCTTTCCCGTCGGGAGTACCAGCACCACCGGGCGATGCACCTGGCCGCTCAGCTCCGCGGCTTCCGGGCTGACCCGGTCTACATGAGGTAGACCGTTCTCGCCGTGGGCGCTCATCACCACCAGGTCGCACTGCTTAGCCACTTCGCTAAGCTTGCTTCGCGGATCGCCGACCTCCAGGCGCGTGTCGATGCGCACGCCCTGCGAGATGAACCGGCACCGGCGCCGGCCGTCTTCCAGCAAGAACCGGCCGCGCTCCAGATCCCCCAGCCGGCCCGAAGGCGCTACGTAGAGGAGCAGCAGCTCACCTTTAGGGTGGCGGCGCACGGCGTACTTCAATGCTTCGAGTGAAGACTGCGAGCCATCGATCGGTACCAACGTGATCATATCACGGCTCCTTCCACGCTCCTCATTAAGGGAGCAATGAAGTGCTGGCGTGCTGGAGTAGATAGTTGGAGCACCCGAAATCTTGCTTCCAACGCTCCTCCACTCCATCAATCCTTAACTTTTGTTGCACACGCCGAGGGATCGAGGCATTTATCCAGTGCGCGGAAGAACTGGCGGTAGACGTTCTTGATCTCACGGATGATTCATGACCGGCCAAGCTCCCACCATTCCCGTGGGGTTAAGCTGATTCTCGAACCACTGGAGCACGTGCAGGATGTCGCTCTGCGAGAGCCAGATTGCCAGCTCCACCAGCGCGGGGTCGCCGGTGAGCTGCGCCTTATGGTAGGCGTGGTGCATCAGCTGGAACACCTCCTGCTGTGCACGATTGCCGAGGAAGAAGTCGATGGTGCCCGGTCCCGCCCAGGTGACGGCGGTCTCCGGGAGGGGTAGGTGGCGGGACCGCTCGGCATACTTCGCGCGGGCCTCGGAGAGGGTGGCGAAGTCGATCCCTTTTCCTGAGAATTCCCCCGGTAGCAAGCGCATAAACTCGAAGATGCCGCTTGCTTCCTGGTGATGTTCTCCAAATGTCTCGTAGTCCCACGCGACGAACACGAAGTCGCCGGCCGTTTCCCGCACCCAGCGCGCGTACTCGCTCGCCTGGAGGGGCCAGCAGGGCCAGTCGCGGCTGCTGAACCGGAACCCGACATCGTCGCTCAAGCCCAGGTGACGGCAGAAGAGGTGCGGGCCATGGTGATACCGGTAGAGCTGCGTGGGCGATCGCTCCTCCAGCACTTCCGGGCGCCCGTCCATCACCACCGCCTGCCAGCCGCCCTGCTTGAGCGCGTAGTACAGGTCGTTGGAGATGCACATCTCCGTGGTGTCCGTAATCACCGGACGCTTCCCGAAGATCCGCTCCAGCTCGTCCCGCATCCAGTCCATGCGCCGCACGAACTCCGGCATATCCAGGTAGAACAGGAACCCGTGGTACGGCTCCACGCCGATCAGCTCCACGTTCGGATGCGCCACCAGCTCCCGCATCAGCGCCAGGAGGTCCGGGTCCCAATCCTCGATCTGCCGCACAAACGAGAGCGACATCCCCAGGCAGAGCTTGAAGCCCCGGTCCGCCAGCTTGAGGAACTCCCGGGTCGCCGGGTAGTAACACTTCCGGGCCACCTGCTCCAGGTACCGCCGGTTCATTGCCTCGTCGAAGAGGAGAGAGGCAATGGCCCCGGGGGAAGCTCCGGCGGGGATCTCCTGCGCCGGCAGCTTGAGGCGGCGGGGCTGGTGGATAACGGTGTACGCGATGAAGAGTTGGGCCACGGGGTACCGAGGGTCAGGGAGGGGGGAGGGG
>JAJFMS010001186.1 GCA_020696885.1 Armatimonadota bacterium
ACAAGGCGCGGGTCGACGTCGAGCGCGCGCGGACCGAAGTGGAGCGCGCCAAGGCTGCCGTCGAGATCGCCCGGCGGGACACCACCGTGGGCGGCCTCGATCAGACCAAGGCACAGGTAGACCGGGAGCGCGCCCGCACCGAGGTAGAGCGCGCCCGCGCTGCGGTGGACATCGCTCGCCGGGACGTGAAGGTGACGCGGCTGGACGTGGATCGGGCGGAGCTGGACGTCAACCGCGCGCGGACCGAGGTCGAGCGAGCCCGGGCCGCCGTGGACATTGCGCGCCGGGACACCACCGTCGGCGGGCTGGACCAGGTCAAAGTGGATGCGGACACCTCCGCCACGGTCAGCAGCATCCGCGCCTCCCTGGCTTCCGCGCGGGAGACGATCGCCTCCATCACGAGTGACCTGCTGAAGCTCCAGGTGGATCAGGAGAACCTCCGCGAGCGAAGGGAGCAGCGCTTCGTCCGCGCTCCGCGGGAAGGTCGAGTCGTCCGCCTGATGCGGGGCGGCGCCGGGGAGACGGTGAAGGCCGGCGACACCCTCGCGGTGCTGGCTCCGGACACGGCAGACCAGGCGGTAGAAGTGTACCTCTCCGACAACGACGCGCCGCTGGTAGACGTGGGCCGGCCCGTGCGGCTGCAGTTCGCGGGCTGGCCGGCGCTGCAGTTTACCGGCTGGCCCTCCGTGGCGGTGGGCACCTTCGCCGGGCGAGTAGCGGTGATCGACGCCGTAGACGACGGCACCAGCCGGTACCGCGTGATCGTGAAGCCGGACCAGGAAGCGATTACCGCGGGCAAGGAGGAGCCGTGGCCCGCCCCGCGCCACCTGCGCCCCGGCGCGGCGGCTACCGGCTGGGTAATGTTGGACACCGTCTCCCTGGGCTTCGAGGTATGGCGTCAGTTCAACGCCTTCCCGCCCACGATCGATCGCGAGGGCTACGGTCCGTCCGGCGGCTACGGCAAGAGTGAGAAGGCAGAGAAGGAAGAGAAGAGCTCCAAGGAAGGCGAGATCAAGCGCAAAGCCGGCAAGTGACTCTCAGCCGGCTCGTACCCGGCGGCAGTCACCTGGTTCGTGAGGTTAGAAATTGACCCGACACCGAGCGGCCCAGTAAGCGAGGAGATAGAGCTCGGTGATCCCCGCGAGCGGCCGGAAGCCGTGCCAGGTGAACGTGAGGCCAGCCTTGCTGCGCGTCAACTGATCGGGCGTGGTGCGAGCATTGGGTATGCGGCGCCTCCTGGCGCGGCGGCTGGCTTCTCCGCTCCGCAACGCGGGAATCGTTCGGACATTACGGTCCGCTGACATGAGCCTGAAAGACCGAAGCGCTGCACCGGCGATACGGACGGATCCGCGAGTAGTAACCACCTTCGTGCCCCGCCGACTATCCGAACGACGGGCAGGGAGATCGGCCCTCCTGGAAATACATTGAAACAACACGATTGCAGGAAGACTCCGCGCCCCTGCTTTGTCGTATGATCTAGCGACAACGCGGCGCGTTGGTCAGGAGCATTTCATGAAGGTCGGGTTGGTCGTCGGAATTGGGATCGTTGCTCAAAGCGTCGCGCTCTATGCCGCGGCCGCACCGGCACCTGCGCCGCAGAAGCCCGCGCCCGCAGCGGCTTCTCGCGAGGCGGAAGAGTTCTTCGAAAAGAGCGTGCGCCCCGTGCTGGTGGAGAAGTGCTTCTTGGCCGGAAGCGCCCGGCGCCCCCGGGACGCAGTCCGGAGCCGATGCCGCCAAGAAGCACTGGTCGTTCCAACCGGTTCGCAAGCCGGCGCTGCCGAAGGTCAAGAACGTTGTCTGGGCGCGGAACCCGGTCGACCGGTTCGTCCTGGCCCGGCTGGAGTCGAAGGGGCTGCAGCCCGCCAGGCCCGCGGATCGCCGCACCCTGATCCGGCGCGTCACGTTCGACCTCACCGGGCTGCCGCCATCCCCGCAGGAGATCTCGGACTTCGTGGCCGATCCCTCCCCGCAGGCCTGGCAGAAGGTAGTGGACCGCCTGCTGGCCTCTCCGCACTACGGAGAGCGCTGGGGGCGGATGTGGCTGGACGTGGCCCGCTATTCGGATACCCTGGGCTACCTGGTCCCGCCCGCGGAGCGCCGCTATCCCTACAGCTACACCTACCGCGATTACGTGATCCGCTCGCTCAACGAGGACAAGCCGTACGATCAGTTCATCAAGGAGCAGATCGCCGCGGACCAGTTGGAGCTGAAGGACAAGCGAGACCTGGCCGCGCTCGGGTTCCTCACCGTGGGAAGCCACTTCCTCGGTAGCCGGCAGGAGATCATCGATGACCAGATCGACGTGGTCACCCGCGGCTTCCAGGGGATGACCGTGCAGTGCGCCCGGTGCCACGATCACAAGTACGACCCGATCCCCACGGCCGACTACTACTCGCTCTAAACCCGGCAACCCGCGCATCTTCCTGCGGGGCAATCCGGGCACCCCCGGGGCGGAAGTGCCGCGGCAGTACCTCGCCGCCGTACTGGGTGAGAAGCGCCAACCGTTCACCCGCGGCAGCGGTCGACTGGACCTCGCCGAGGTCATCGCCACTCCGGAGAACCCACTGACGGCGCGCGTGATGGTGAACCGCGTCTGGCTCGGTCACTTCGGCCAGGGCCTGGTGAACACGCCCAGCGACTTCGGGCTTCGCGGCGAGAACCCCTCGCATCCGGAGCTGCTGGACTGGCTCGCCACCACCTTCGCCACCGGGGAGATGGGAGCGGACCTCAGTGCAGCGGAGCCGGTAAAGGCAGCCAGGCCGGCCAGGAGGCGGAGTAGGGGTAAGATGGGTGCGGTGAAAGCCCCAGCACCCAACACCCAACACCTAACACCCAGTGCCCCCTGGTCCGTGAAGTCGCTGCACCGGCTGATGCTGCTGTCGAACACCTACCAGCAGTCCAGCGAGGCCGGCCCCGCGGTGGCCAAGGCGGACCCGGACAACCGGCTCCTCTCCCACTTCAGCCGCCGGCGGCTGGACTTCGAGCAGCTCCGTGATGCGATGCTCGCCGTAACGGGCACCCTGGATGAAACGCTTTACGGTCGCTCCGTCAACGTGATCGGCAACCTGGAGACCGGGCGGCGCACGGTGTACGCGTTCATCGATCGCCAGGATCTGCCGACGCTGCTCCGCACCTTCGACTACCCGGACGCCAACGCCCACAGCGGCGCGCGCTTCAGCACGGTGGTCCCGCAGCAGTCCCTGTTCCTGATGAACAACGAGTTCGTCCAGGATCGGGCGAGGAAGCTGCTGGACCAGCCGGTGATCAGCTCCGCGAAGACGGCAGACGAGAAGATCAAGCAGCTCTACCGGGCACTCTTC
>JAJFMS010000267.1 GCA_020696885.1 Armatimonadota bacterium
GAATGCTTGCGGGCGGGCTTCTCGAAGCGGATCTCGAACGCGCCGATCGGGCTGTCCACCGGCGTGCCGGTAGGGTTCTCCAGCGCCCCGAACCGGAGGTCGAGCAGCTCTTGCTGTGGCGGCTGGGCAGGGGAGTTGATGCTGGCGCCGGGCTCCCTGGAGCCGTTGTCCAGGCGGAAGATCAGGTGGTCCAGCTTCTCCCCCGGCTCTCCGCCCTGCAGCTCCACCTCCATCACCAGCGCGTTCCCGGTTCCCACTCCGTCCGCGGTGCCCTTCGGGATGAAGTCGCGGTACGCCTGGGAGTCTTTGATCACCAGCTCCACGTCCGCATAGGGTCGGGGCGTCAAAAGCCATTCGTAATAGCCCGTGATGGTCCCCTCGGAGCCGAGCTTGAAGTGGTTGATCGCCACGTCTGGGATCGGTGCCCGCCCGGAGAGAACGGTCGCGCTGGTGATCGGCTGGTCCTGGATCTTGACCCCCTGGATGCCGCTCAGCTTCTTCGCCACCTGCTTACCGCTGGACTCGGTCCACTCCTGGCCCTGCACCTCGTACGGGAACTGCAGGTCCAGGTTATAGGTCTTCTTGGCCAGGTCCACGGTCAGGGTGGCGGCTTCCCGGCCTTTGGTGCCCAGGGACCCGGAGCGCGCAAGGCCCTGCCCGCGACCGCTGCGGGACTCGCTGATGAACTGGCTGGAGGGCATCACCGACTCGGTCAGCTTTCCGAACCAGACCGGGTTGTTCAGCCCCTTCTTGAGGAGGTCCTGGTATTGCGCCGGGATCTTGCCCCGGCGAATGCTCTCGTCCACCGACGCCCTGGCGGCGATCACCTGGTCCGGCATCTCCACCGTGAACTGCGCCTCCGCACGGCGGTCCACGCTCCAGCTCACCGTGCTGCCGTCGCGAGCAGGCGCGGAGCTGCCGGAGCCCTGAACCACCGCCCGCACCGTCCCGAACCAGCGGCGCACGTAGGCGAGCTCTTCCTTCGGGGCCGGCCTGGCCATCTTGGGCGCAGGCGCCTTCGGCCTGGCGGCGGGTTTCCGCACCTGGGCCGCAGCCAGGCCGGGCAGCGCAGAAAAGATTACGAGCAGCGGAAAGCAGGCGCGCATCACGGCAACTCCCACGCCAGAGCGGCGATGTTGCTCCCGGATTGGACGAGAGGTGACGGACTTCCTCTCTCCAGAGGGTAGTGCCCGGACTGCGTTACAATGTGCAATATGCCGCCCGCGCGGCCGGAGGTTGATGTGATGCAGTTCCCCATCCGAGCACTGTACGTGCTGTGCCTGGTGCTGGCTGCCGCCGGCGCCGTCCGGGCCGAAGAGGCCAACCCGCTGCGCCAATCCTGGCTGCAGAACGGGGGCAAAGCGGTTTCCCGGCGGCTGGAAGCGCGCTTTGCCGATACCCCGGCCGTCAACCGGCTGCTGAGCGGCGGTGCCGGGAAGCCCACTCCCATCCGGATCACCCCCGCCGGCGACTCCGGCGCGATCGGCAGCCTGGCGACGGCGTTGGGCGGGGAAAACGACCTCAAGGAATCACTGGCCCAGTTGAAGGCGCTGATCGAGGCGGAGCTGGAAAAAGAGGGGAAGAGGAACGACCTCGGCGCTGCGTTCACCCTCTTTGCCGCCGCGTGCGGAGCAGCCTCGGTGAACGTGGAGGTCGCCTCGGAGAAGGCGCAGGAGAACCTGCTCAACGGCTTCACGACGCTCCTGCGGGAAGAGGGCACGCTCACCGGTGTCTCGCCGGCGGACCGCCAGCGGATGTACGATTGGCTCGTCCTCTCCGGCGGCTTCGTGATGCTGGCCCACCAGGCCGCCCGGCAGGCGAATGACGCAGGTGCGCTGAAGAACGTGGCGGTCCTCGGCGATGCCTTCTTACAGACAGTGTTCGGCGTGCCCCCGAATGGCCTCACGCTGGAGGCGGCGGGGCTGAAGGCGAAACCCCAGCCCAAGGCGGTGCCCGTGGCCTCGCCCGCCAACTCCTTGAGCGGAACCTGGCGGCGCAGCGCCTCGGTGGGCCAGGGCGCCCGCGTCGTCAACGGCCAGTTCCGCGTCGAGCCGAGCGGCTACTTCAAGACCGAGTACCGGTTCGCACCGGACGGCACCTACCGGTACCGCTCAGAGCAGTGGTTCGGCTACACGCGCAGCGGCAAACCGGACGAATACTGGACCCGCTCGGAGACCGGCGCCTACAAGCTCACCGGCGAGCGACTGGAGCTTACGCCGAAGTCCAGCACGTCGTTCCTGGTGTCAAGCGACGGGAAGAAGAGCCCCGGCGCAGCCCTTTCCAGCCGGCCCACCGCCTACCGGATGCAGCTCCACTACTTCGAGGGGCTGAAAGAGCTACAGCTCGTGCTGACGCCGGACAAGGAAACGGAGCGAGACGGCGGCTTCGGAGGGAACGCTGCATTCCCCAACGCCTACCTCTTCAGCACCACGCTGCCTTTGGAATGGCGCTTCCAGTAGCCTGAAGTGCGGAGGTGAGGAGAGTTGGGGGTCCGAAGGCGGTGCGGACCCCCACATGCCCACACGCCCCGACAAGTGTCGTTTGACATCCCTCGAAAACGTGAACACATTGCAGGAGCATCCCATCCAGGTGCGCGGGCCTCGGCTCGCTTTGCCGGCAGGCGAATTGGACCACGGATTGGGATGGCAGGAAGTACGGCTCAGCACTGTTGCTGGCCGATGAGCGCAGAGAGGGTGCACCAGATGGCCGACGACAACATTCAGCACGGTATCGATGACGATCCGCACAATGACGCGAAGAAGGGCGCCAAACTGGGCGGCGCCGGTGGTGCCGCGGTAGGCGCGGCGGCGGGCGCCGCGATGGGACCGGTCGGCGCCGTGATCGGTGCGGTGGCCGGTGGCGTAGCGGGCGCAGTGGGCAGCGGCGCGGCCGTCGCCGCGGTCGATGAGGTCGATAACGACGACAACGTCACCGGCCTGGGCCACGGCATCACCCACGACGCCGAGTCGGTTGGAAACCGCACCCCGGGTGTGCAGACCGGCGGCCGCGCGGTGGATGGCACCCCCGATACGCGCGGGCTGAGCGAGAAGGCCGCGGATGCGGTCACCGGCGACCGCATCGACGACAAGACCGGCAAGCCGGTCCGTTAGTCCGCCTTCCGGCGCGAGTGAAGTCTGGCGGTGCCCGCTACCCTTCGCTCGCGCTACTCTCCGTTTCCATTCGCGGCCTGGAGCCGATCAACAGGAGATTACTCATTGGGCATGGAATCACTGCGCGACCTGTATATCGACGAGCTGAAGGACCTTTACAACGCGGAGCAGCAGCTCACCAAGGCGCTGCCAAAAATGGCCGCCGCCGCCACCCACCCCGATCTGAAGGCCGGCTTCCGGGAGCACCTGAAGCAGACCGAGGGACAGATCGCTCGGCTGGAGCAGATCTTCGAGAAGCTCGGCCGGGGACCGAACGGGAAGCATTGCAAGGCAATGGAAGGCCTGATCTCCGAAGGCGCCGAGCTGATCAAGGAAGGTGGCGACGCCGATACCCTGGATGCCGGCCTGATCTGCGCGGCGCAGAAGGTGGAGCACTACGAGATCGCCGGCTACGGCACGGCCCGCACCTGGGCCCGGCTGCTCGGCGAGAACGAAGCGTGCAGCCTCCTTCAGGCGACCCTCGACGAAGAAGCGCAGACGGACGAGAAGCTCACCGCGCTCGCCGAATCCCACATCAACCGCGAAGCTGAGATGGCGGAAGCCGCGTAAGCAGTCGGCCACAACAGAACCGGCGCGCAAGCGCTCGGCGGACGGAACCGGACCACGAGCAGGAGCTGCTCGTGGTCCGGTTCTGCGGGGGTATGAAGGCGGCCCACCCAACCGCTCATCGGCCATAATGGGTGTGCGGAAGCCAGCGGTCCACCGGGCTGCCACCGCTAACAGGGGACACCGAAATGGACATCAAGAGAAGCGGTTCCCGGCCCTCCGGGAAGGGACCGGACGACTACTTCACGGGCACCGTGCGGATCGAGCCGCTGTTCCAGGCGCCCGACCCGGCACGTGTGGTGGGGGCCAGCGTCACCTTCGAGCCCGGCGCCCGCACCGCCTGGCACACGCACCCGCTGGGCCAGACCCTCATCATCACCGAAGGGAGCGGACTGGCCCAACGCTGGGGCGAGCCGATCGAGGAGATCCGGCCCGGTGACGTGATCTGGTTTCCGCCGGGCGAGAAGCACTGGCACGGCGCCACGACCACCACCGCCATGACCCACCTGGCGGTGCAGGAGCAGCTTGACGGCAAGACCGCGGACTGGCTGGAGAAGGTCAGCGACGAGCAATACGGGGCTCGTTGAAACGAGGGAGCGGCGGGGTAGGGATCCCGATCTCCACCGTGCGTAGGTCATCCCGGCCTACTACGCGGCGCCGCATCCGGCGTGACAACGCACGGAGTAGCGTTCCGAGCCCACGGGAGACGTTTCGCAGGCGACACGTACCCCGCCCCGTACGGGTACCGTCTCAACATGACGGCTTGGCGGTGGTGAGGGCTTGAGCACGAGGTATCTCGTTTCCCGCGGCGCGTGGTCACCGCTCCCGTACCATGTCATCCTGACCAACGGGAAGGATCCTGGCCTCGTGGGTTGTCGCCGGCGTGCCAGCGTCACCGCTGGCACGCTCACGCGCGGAGGAAGGGGAGCTGGCGCACGCTAGCCACTGCTCCCCCGCACTCGTTATCAGGCTGCTCGCGATTACTCCGTGACGGTGCGTACCTGCAGCCCCTCGCGGCTGATGCGGAACGGGATGGCGCGCGCGCCGTGGCGCACCAGCGTGTCCGTCACCGCTTGCTGGGCGCCTTCTTCCACGAAGGTGACCATACACCCGCCGCCGCCGGCGCCGCAGATCTTGCTGGCGAGAGCGCCGGAGCCCTGCGCGGCCTCAATCATCGCGTCGATCTCCGGCGTGCTCACGCCCTCCGCCAGGCTGCGCCGGTGCTGCCACTCGCGGTCGAGCACGCGGGCAAAGCCGTCCAGGTCCACGCCCTGGAGCACCGCGGCCATCTCATGCGCGGTGCTGTTGATGGTACGGAGCGCCGTTCGGGTGCTGCCGGTGTTCTCGATGTAGTTCCGCACCATATCCCAATTGGTGGCGCCGGAGAAGTGCGAGATGCCGGTGAAGCTCAGGATCAGCCGGCGCTCCAGCGCGGCAATGGTGTCCTCGCCCACGAGCAGCGGCTCCACGCGGTTCTCGCGCACGCCCCAGTGGATCGCGTTGACGCCGCCGTAGTACGCGGCGTAGTAATCCTGCTTGCCGGTGGGGATGCGGATGTTCTGGGCTTCCAGGTCCGCGCCGTACCGGATGAGGGTCTCGCCGTCCAGGCCCAGCCGATTGTACTCGTTCATGGCGCCGCTGATGGCGATCAGCAGCGAGGAGGAGGCGCCCAGCCCGCTCCCCTTAGGGGCGCGGTTCTCGGTCTCCACGTTCACCCCGCCCTTCGGAGCGTAAAACTTGAGTAGGCGCGCCACGAGGTCCAGCGACCCGCCTACGTCCAGGTCCTCGGCGCAGGCCGCGGTCTGCTCCAGCCCGGTATCCACCGAGCGGATGTGGATCTCTCGATCCTCCCGGGGCGAGACCCGGACCCGGCTGCCCACGTCGATCCCCATGTTGACGGTGATCCCGCCTTCTTCGAAGAGATACAGCGGGTAGATATCCAGGGTGCCGCCAGCGAGATCGATCCGGCTGGGGGCCACGGCTTCAACGTACATCAACTCTCTCCGAAAGGCGCGCCGGGAGTGGTTCTTGGGTGCGCGGCCAAAAGCGTCCTCATTGTATCGTCGGCGCGCAGGCGCTTGCCGTTCAGGAAGCTA